>JAITDQ010000175.1 GCA_031282485.1 Tannerella sp.
TCGTCCGGCAATTACCTGCGCTACGAATTGTCGTCGTTCGAGCAGGCGGGCGGCGCATACTACGAGCAGGCGGGATGGGAAGGAAACTACTACCGTGTCAACCTGTCGATTATAAAAGAAAATCTTGTCCCGTACGAAGTGTATTTCGATGCATTCGTACGCAGTGTGAACGGCATCACGCCGCCTACTGTCGAAGAATGGGCAAGGGAATGGCGCGATATTGACGCCGTTATACAAAAAATGAATTTGTCGCTTGCCGAGTGCGATTGCGACAGGCGTGAGATTTTCAAGCTGCTGGAGCAGGGCGAATACGTTATGCATCACAGCAAAACGTTCGAAGAAAATTACAATCCCCATTACCGTATCATGGAAAAGTCGATTTTCGAGAAGGAAATAAAACCGTTCCTGCCGGACGCCGCTGAACTGCCCCAAAAGCCGTCCCTGTGAGTGGAGATATGCCGATCATCACAGGGAGAATATATTCTTGTCGTTGACAATGTTTTTTCCTTCGGATGTATAAAGATATGCCAAGAGATCTTTGTATTTCTCTTCTATTTTTCCGCGTACCATTTTCAGGGAGGAATTTAACAAATGATTTTGTTCCGTAAACGGTTCCGGGAGTATCGCTATTGCTGCCGGAAGCCAGCGTTCGGGAAATTCGCCGGCGTGCACTCCTCCGCTCTTGTAACGGTTAATTATTTCCTGTATCTTTTTAAGGGCTAATTCTTTTGCTTCCTTTGTATTCCAGTCAAGTCCGGGTTTTATGCGTTCCACATAACGTTTCAACTGTGCTTTGTCGGGGACGACAAGCGCTACCGTATACGGATCCTGATCATTATGTAACATCATTTGTTCCAGATACTTGGAACCGTCGCATATTCCTTCTTCTATTCCTTCGGGACTGTATTTCTCGCCGTCACTGCTGATTAACAGGCTCTTAAAACGTCCCAGGACATAGAGGAAACCGTCTTTATCCACATATCCCATATCGCCGGTATGGAGCCAACCGTCACGAACCGTATCTGCCGTCGCTTCGGCATTTTTCCAGTAACCGAGCATTACATTTTCGCCCTTGACGACGATCTCTCCTTTTTCACCCGGCGGAAGTTCTTTATCCTCGGCATCCAGAATTTTCAGCTCAAGATTACTTACCAACACGCCCGAAGAACCAAGTTTGTGCCTTGTCAGGGTGTTCGACGAAATGACGGGAGTCGCTTCCGAAAGGCCATAACCCTGAAACATCGGTATTCCTATGGCATAAAAGAAACGCTGAAGCTCGATATCCAGCAATGCGCCTCCGCCGATAAAAAACTTCATTTTTCCACCCATGGCGCCTCTTACTTTTGAAAAAATGAATTTGTCATAGACGGCTAACAGTATCCGTTTGTGGATTTTTAAAAATCCGCCTTTATTATAGCCCTCCCGGTTGTAGTCGTATGCGGTCTTCAGTGCTTTCCGGAAGAGTTTTTCCGTTCTTTTTCCCTTCTTTTGAATCGTAGCTTCTATGTTTTTCTTGAAATTCTTTGCCAGAGCCGGTACACTCAAGATGATAGTCGGCTTAAATTCCCTGATATTCAGCGGGATATTTTTCAGCGATTCGATAGGCGTTTTACCGGCCTGAACGGTTGCCACATTGGCGCCGTAGGCCATAAACGTATAAAAACCTGCCACGTGTCCGAAACAGTGATCCAATGGTATGATAATCAAATTACTGTCTTCCGGCCCAATCTTAAAAAGCGACATGGCCTGCTCCACATTCGCCGTATAGTTCCGGTGAGAAAGCATGACGCCTTTAGGGTCGGCCGTAGTGCCTGACGTATAGGAGATATTGGCCATATCATCCTCCCTGACCGCCTTGCTCCGGGCTGTCAGATCATCGTAATTCGTTTCCAGATACCGGTCGCCGGCCGCCAGAATATTTTCGAACGGGATTTCTTTTTCGTCATACGCATCAATCGGATCAAGCACGATTACATGTTCAATAAGGGGCAAATTGCCGATAATCATCCGGATTTTCCTCAATTGGGCGCCGGACGTTATCACATATTTTGTTTCGGAATGTTTGAGGCGGAATATCAGGTCATTCTTTTCTTCCAGTTTTACCGAAAGCGGCACATTGACCGCCCCGGTATATAATATGCCGAGTTCCCCCGTTATCCAGTCGTTGCGCCCTTCCGACAGCAATGCAATTTTATCGCCGGCCTGCACTCCCAAGCTCATCAAACCCGCAGCAAGCCGGTATACCTGCTTTTTAGTTTCTTCGTAAGTAACCGGCTCAAACCGCGTCGTCTTTTTCTCCCATAAAAATGTATTTTTCCCGTATTTACCAACACTTGTTTCAAATAAGTCAATAATTGTTTTCATCGTATATGTTTTGATTTGAACACAAAAATACATATAAAATAGAAATAAACTATATTTCGGGCATGTTTTTTTGTTAATTATTCGAATGTATTTGAATTATGACAACTTATTTCTATCTTTGCACTGTCGTAAACGGCCTTATTGACAATAAAAAACGGGGTCATTCGTTTTTTATTCGTGCGATACGGCTGCTTGCAGTTAATAATTTAAATAATGTAGATATGAAACGTATACTGTTCCTGTTATGTATTTTGTTGTTTTCGACATTCCTGTCGGCTGAAAATGATAAAGAGACCAAAGTCCTGATAGTGACAAATATGGGTAAAATAACGGTGAAACTGTACAATGATACACCCCTGCACCGCGATAACTTTATCAAGCTGGTACAGGAAAATAAATATGACAGTGTCATGTTTCACCGTGTCATAAAACTGTTTATGATACAGGCCGGGGAGAAATATGCCCCGGATGATTCCGTTGCGGCCAAGTCTGCCGGCAATGAAGCGGATTACAAGATACCGGCGGAAATCGTTTTTCCCAAATATTTTCATAAAAGAGGACAGTTGTGCGCCGCGCGTCAGAGCGACAATGTGAATCCGGGACGGGCGTCGTCGGCAAACCAGTTTTATATCGTGACGGGTAAACATTATACGGATCACGAATTGGACAAAATGGAAATAGAACAGAATGTCAAATTAACGCCCGAACAGCGGGACGCATACAAAACAGCAGGAGGCGCCCCTCACTTGGACGGTACATATACGATTTTCGGCGAAGTTGTAAAAGGAATGAAGGTTGTGCAAAAAATAGAACTGGTAATTACCGACGCCAGCGACCGTCCTTTGAAAAACGTCCGGATAAAAACGATGAAGTTATTAAAAAAATAATGGTATGGGAAACGTATTCTACGGTGTACAAAAACTTTTGGATACGTCAATTGGAAAACCATTCGACGGCAAATGGAAATCTGTGTGGATTGCGGCGTGTTTCGCTGTCTGCTGTACGGGTGTTTCGGCGCAAAGTGCGCTGAAGACGGCCGTTCCGGGCACGAAAAAGATACGTCCTGAAAACCAGCAGTTCGGAACGATCGAAGGTCGTGATACCATTCCTTTCGTTTACCTTCAGGAAGTATTAGTCTATCCTCCGCTTAAATTCAAAAACGAAAAAGAACGCCAGCAATACAACAAATTGGTTCGCGACGTTAAAAAGACGTTGCCGTATGCAAAACTTGTCTACGGAACACTTATCGAAACCTACGAGTATATAGAAACGTTACCCGATGACAAGGCAAAAGACGCCCACCTCAAACGAATGGAAAAAGAACTTTTCAAACAATATAAGCCGGAACTCAAAAAATTCACGCTGTCGCAGGGGAAACTGCTGATAAAACTGATAGACAGAGAATGTCATCAATCCAGTTACCAGCTTGTAGGCGCCTTTCTGGGGTCATTCCGCGCAGGGTTCTGGAATCTGTTTGCCGGAATGTTCGGCGCCAGCCTCAAAACCCAATATGAGCCTGACGGCCAAGATGCAATGACGGAACGCGTCGTGCAATTAGTCGAGCGCGGGATGATATAACTTCCTGAAAAAATCCCAAAGTACAATACCGGCAGCTACCGATACATTTAATGAGTGTTTCGTGCCGAACTGGGGTATCTCAATGCATACGTCGCATGCATCGACGACTTCCTGCCGCACGCCTTTCACCTCATGTCCGACGATGACGGCGTATTTTTTATTTTCGACGGGCGAAAACCGTTCCAGCGGGATGCTGCCCTCCGCCTGTTCAATCGCACAAACGACGTAGCCCTGACGTCGCAGTTCCGCAACCGCGTCGAGCGTTTCCTTATAATAATGCCATGTCACGGTATCTTCCGCTCCAAGCGCCGTTTTATGAATCTCCGCGTCGGGAGGCGTTGCCGTAATGCCGCACAGATAAACCGCTTCCAGCCTGAAAGCGTCCGCCGTCCGAAACACCGAGCCTACATTATTTAAACTGCGGACATGGTCGAGGACGACGACTAACGGCGTCTTATCGCTCGCCCTGTATTCGTCAGCCGTCAGACGCTCCAGTTCCGTCACCTTCAGTTTCCGCATCATCCTCCTATGGGATTCTTCAACACATTTCTCTGATTATCTTTATAAGTTCGCCCCCAAGTTCTTCCGCTTCGCTCATCGTGTGAGCTTCGGAATAGATGCGAATGATTGGCTCGGTATTGCTTTTACGCAGATGAACCCATTTGTCGGGAAAATCAATCTTGACGCCGTCAATGTCCGTAATGTCGTAAGAGGCGAACCGGTCTTTTACTTTCAGCAGTATGGCCTCCACATCAATGGACGGGGTGAGTTCAACTTTCTGTTTGGAGATGAAATAGGAAGGATAGGTGGCGCGTAATTCGCTTGCTTTCAGTTTTTTCTTTGCAAGATTCGTCAGGAACAGTGCAATGCCCGTCAGTGCATCGCGTCCGTAGTGACTTGCAGGATAAATCACTCCGCCGTTTCCTTCACCGCCTATCACGGCATTCGTTTCTTTCATCCGGGCTACGACGTTTACTTCTCCTACCGCAGCCGCATTATATTGGCCGCCATGTTTGACCGTGACATCCCGTAATGCACGGCTCGAACTGAGATTGCTCACCGTATTACCGGGAGTATTTGAAAGCACATAGTCACTTACGGAAACAAGCGTATATTCTTCGCCGAACAGTTCGCCGTTTTCACAAACCACGGCCAGACGGTCTACATCCGGGTCGACCACGAAACCGACGTCCGCTTTTGCATGCATCATCAACTGCGATATCTCGACGAGGTTTTCCGGCAACGGCTCCGGATTGTGCGAGAAGTTTCCGTGCGGATTGCAGTGAAGCTTAAATATTTCCTTCACGCCTAAAGCATACAGCAAATCGGGTAAGACAATGCCTCCTACGGAGTTCACACAGTCAATGGCCACACGGAATCTGGCGGCGCGTATCGCGTCCACATCCACAAGGTCGAGCTTGAGAATACTGTCTATATGCCGTTCCTTGTACCGCGTATCGGTTATCACTTTTCCGAGATTATCGACGGTTGCATATTCAAACTGCTCCTTTTCAGCCAGTTCCAGAACGGTGTTTCCTTCTTCCGCATTAAGAAATTCGCCCCGTTCATTAAGCAATTTCAGGGCATTCCACTGTTTCGGGTTATGGCTTGCCGTGATAATAATTCCTCCGCAGGCATTTTCCATTGTAACGGCGATCTCCGTGGTCGGCGTTGTAGCGAGGTCGATATCAACCACATCAAACCCCGTTCCGGTAAGCGTTCCTACGACAATCTGCTTAACCATAAGCCCCGATATGCGGGCGTCGCGACCCACAACGATACGGTTTGTATGAACCGTCGTATGATTTCTTATAAATGTTGCATAAGCGGATACGAATTTCACAATAGCCAACGGATTCAAGCCATCGTCCGACATTCCGCCGATGGTTCCGCGGATGCCTGAAATAGATTTAATTAAAGTCATATTTAATAATATATATATCTAACTCTGTCGTAATAAATGGGGATATATTTATACTGGCTTGAGGTCTGATAGGCGCTTCCCCCTTCATAATTATTTATTTCCGAATATCCGGGCACAAGAAGTTTTACTTCGGAGCTGTCTCCGACATACGACAGGATAGATTCCAGCGCTGCACTGAAAAAGTAGGTGTAGGCATCCCCCACCTGTTTATGTGCAAACATGATGCTGTATGCATGGCCGTACTTAAATTCGAAAGGAGGAAGATGATTTGCGAAAAAGGAGGCTTTTTCGATCGAATCGGTACTCATATTATAATACTCCGCATCCAAGCGAACCAAAATGGTCGTGGCATTATACGTCGCACGGTTACCGTTTCCCGAATCTATCACATGAAGGTATACTCCGCTGCTTAATTCAACAAACTCATTCTCGCCGAATACTCCGTTTGCAGGATATTCTTTTATAACCTTAATTCCTTTTTCCGCAATAATCCGGTTTATTTCTTTCCTTTCGGCGGATTTCAATTCCTCGAAAGTAGGAACATTTTTACTGCATGAAACGGAAAACACAAGATTCATGACACAACTTACAAACGCCAAAACATAAAAACCTTTTTTCATATCTGATATTTAAAATGAAAACTGCACGGCAAAAGTATACATTATTACAATAAAAAGCAACCTGTTCAGGATTTTTCAAAATTATTAGGATTAAACTGCATTAATCCGTCTTCAAAAACTTTCACGGCATCTTCCGTTTTTCCGTAAAATTCGCCTCCGGATGCGTTTTTGTGGCCGCCTCCGTTAAAGTATGCAGCGGCAAACTGATTACAGGGAAAATCGCCTGTCGAGCGCAGGGACAGTTTTATCAGGTTTGTTTCTTCCCGGATAAACGCGGAAAAACAGATTCCGTCAATACTCAACGGCAAATTGACAAACCCTTCCGTATCGCCGCTCTTATATTTGAAGCGGTTCAACTCCTCCTGACTGAGCACAAACATGGCGGCTTTTTTCTCAGGATATATCTTCATCTTTTCATAAAGGACATAACCCATCAGGCGCAAACGGGATTCCGAATACACTTGGTTCACTTTCCGGTATATTTCATTTACGTCGATGCCTTTTTTGATTAGTTCGCTGATAATAATATAGATGCCTTCATTATTGGAACTGTAGCTGAACGAACCCGTATCCGTCATCATGCCGGTATAAATACATTCGGCAGCGTCTTTTTCTATCGTATCATTGTCCCCCAGTGCGCAAATAATGCGAAATATAAGTTCGCTCGTAGAACTCATTTCCGGATAAGAAAGGACAATCTTGCAAAAATCTTCCGGATCGGGATGATGATCAATCATCACCATTCTTGCATCCGAGGCGATAACCGCGGAAGCCATTTTCCCGACTCGCTTTATCGCATTGAAATCAAGACAAAAGAGGACGTCCGCATCTTTGATAAGCTGCGTCGCGAAATCGGAGTATTGCTCATAGATCACAATATCCCGCGCTCCGGGCATCCACTTCAGAAATGCGGGAAAGTTGTTCGGCACGATTACCTTGATCGATTTTTTATCATACGACAAAAGATAATGATACAACCCCAAAGATGAGCCGATCGCATCGCCGTCGGGCATCTCATGCGTAACGATTACAAACTTATCCCCTTTTTCAATATATGTTTTAAGTTTATGTATTTTGTCGCCGTCAATTATTTTACTAAGCATATTTTTTATATTAAGGCGCAGCAAAGATAATGCAAATATTCGTATATTTGCAGCAAAAATATAACAATTATAAATTATGACGGAAAAACCGGCATTAAATCCGCATAACAAGGCGGAATATCCACCCATGCACACGGCGGAACATATCCTTAACCGGACAATGGTTCGCATGTTCGGCTGTCCGCGGTCGAGAAACGCGCACATCGAACGTAAAAAGTCAAAATGCGACTATTTTCTCGATTGTGCGCCGTCCGATGAACAGATAGCGGAAATCGAACGCTGCGTGAACGAGGTGATAGACCTCCGCCTGCCCGTATACTGCGAATTTATGTCGCGCGAAGAAGCCGGCAAATATGTAGACCTGAGCAAGTTGCCGGAAAATGTGTCCGACACCCTGCGCATCGTCCGCGTAGGCGATTACGATGCCTGCGCCTGCA
>JAITDQ010000190.1 GCA_031282485.1 Tannerella sp.
TTTTTTCTCGCAGATCACGGAACGCGTTGCCGGAAGCCTGTCCGTGGAAATACGTTCGGACGGAGACGTTTTATTCAGTCAAATATATCCGGTTGACATACTGACGTTCGACCAGTGGAGCGGGATCACCGTCCTGCCGGAAATGCTTTCCGCTTTCGTCACCCCCAATCATCCGGCGATCGTCCCGGTCATCAACCGGGCGGCAAACATCCTGGAAAAATGGACGGGAAGCGCATCGCTCGATGAATACCAGAGCCGCAACCCCGACCGCGTCCGCAAACAGATGGCGGCGGTCTATACGGCCATTGCCGAACAAAACATCGTATACAGTACGCTGCCTGCCGGTTTTGAAGACTGCGGGCAGCGAATCAGGACGGTCGACACGGTTTTGTCGCAAAAACTGGGGACTTGCCTCGACATGGCGCTGCTTTATGCTTCCTGTCTCGAAGCAATCGGTATTCATCCGCTCATTGCCGTCGTTCGGGGACATGCTTTTGCCGGCGGCTGGCTGCTGCCGGAAACCTTCCCCGACAGTATTACCGACGACATCTCTTTCCTGAACAAACGCGTCGCCGACGGCATCAACGAAATTACCTTAGTCGAAACCACGTGCATGAACCACGGCAGTAACGACGATTTTGAGCAGTCCGTACGAAAAGCCGGCAGTCGTTTGCTGGACCCGGACGCCTTCATTTTGGCCTTGGACGTGAAACGCAGCCGTTTTGCAGGCATCAAACCCCTGCCGCAACGCATACCGAACGGCGTCCGGTGGGAAATCATGGAAGAAAGCGCCGCTGTCGACAAAAACCCGGCGCAGCCCGAAAGCGTAAACCCGTACGATTTGTCGGGGATAAGTTCCGGTATGCAAATAACCAAACAGTTGATGTGGGAAAGGAAACTGCTGGACTTGAGTCTGCGCAACAACCTGCTGAACATCCGCATTACGAAAAATACGCTCCAGCTGATTTCGGTTAATCCTGATATTATCGAAGATGCGTTGGCCAATGGCGACGAATTCCGCATCCTGCCCAAACCGTCCGACTGGGAAAATCCTCTGTACGGATTCGGCCTGTACCGGTCGCCGGACGCGCTCGACCCGGTAAGGAATCTGATTGAAATGGAAATATCGCAAAAGCGGTTGCGGTCGTATCTCCCGGAACAGGATTTGGACAGGGCGTTGAAACACCTGTACCGTTCGTCCCGGCTGTCGATCGAAGAGAACGGAGCCAATACGCTTTACATTGCGCTGGGGTTGCTGAAATGGTTCGAAACGCCCGGCAGCGAGCGTCCCCGTTACGCACCGATCCTGCTGTTTCCCGTCGAGATCATCCGCAAGTCCGCGGCCAAAGGTTACGTCATCCGTTCGAGGGAGGAGGAAACGATGATGAACGTCACGCTGCTGGAGATGCTCCGGCATAATTTCGGCATTACGGTCGCCGGCCTGGAACCGCTGCCTGTCGACGAAAACGGCATCGACGTAAAACGGGTCTACGCCATCATCCGGCAACATATTAAAAACCAATCCCGGTGGGATGTGGAAGAACAGGCATTACTGGGTATTTTCTCGTTCAACAAATTCATCATGTGGAACGACATCCATAATAATTCACGGCAACTTGTCGAAAACAAGGTCGTGTCGAGCCTTATCAGCGGGAAAATCGAATGGGAAATACAGGAAGGAAATACCGATGCCGCGGTTTTGGACAAAGAGTTGACGCCGGCGGATATTGTCCTGCCGATCGGCGCCGATTCGTCGCAGTTAGAGGCCATTTATGAGGCCGTTAACGAAAAGAGTTATATCCTGCACGGGCCTCCGGGCACCGGCAAGTCGCAGACCATTACCAACATTATCGCCAATGCGCTGTACCGGGGGAAACGGGTGTTGTTTGTCGCCGAAAAGATGGCCGCGCTCTCGGTTGTTCAAAACCGGCTGAAAGCTATCGGACTGTCTCCGTTTTGCCTCGAACTGCATTCCAACAGGGCGCAAAAAAGCTCGGTTATGTCGCAGCTGAAAGAGACTTCGGAAATCGTAAAAAAAACACCGCCCGAAAATTTCCGGCAGGAAGCCGAACGGATACACAAACTTCGCAACGAATTAAATACGTACATCGACGCCTTGCACCGGAAATATCCTTTCGGCTGTTCGCTGTACGACGCCATAACCCGGTATTTAGCTATCGGGAATGAGCCGGAAACCGTTTTTCCGCAACTGTTACTGAAAAATCTTACCGAAGACAAACTGTCGGAATGGCGCGATGCGGTTGATTCGATGGAAAGTGTCGGCAGAGCCTGCGGGCATCCCTGCAATCATCCGCTCAGCGAAATAAATATCGACGGATATTCCCTCGCGGCAAAAGAAAACGCTGCCCGGATTCTCCGCGAGACAATTGATTTGCTGTCGGAAATTGAATCCAAAACCGGCGTCGTCGCCCGTTTATTCGGTGAAAAAAACATCGCGTTCCGTAAAAGAAGCCATCTGACCGTTGTCGCCGGAATTATTGACAGGTTGCTGCATATACCGGAATTAACCGTTGCATTGCTTACACTGCCGCGCCCGGATGAAACCTTAAACGAATACCGGGAAGTCGTGAAACACGGGAAAAAACGGGACGAATCTTACGAATACATTACGGCCGGCTTTTCGGAAGATGTCCTGTTCATTCCCGCAAAACAGCGGCTCGCAGCGTGGAATCAACTGGAAGGTCAATGGTTTATTCCCAAATTTTTCGGCCGTCGCAAAATCAGGAAAGAACTTTCCACCTGCGCATTAAAACCGCTGAAAAACCCCATGGATGAGATATTGAACCGAATCATCGACTATCAGCGGGAAAAGGAATATCTCAGACCGTACACGGACATGCCTGCCCTGTTCGGCCGCTTCGGAAAGAAAAACCGGGAAGAGTGGACCGGTATTGAACAAATCCTGGATGACTGTTCCGAAATAAATGCGCTTGTTTTAAAACTGACCGGAGACGTGACCGTTGCCGCCAAACTGAAAGAGACGCTCGCCGCGCAGCTTTTCGAAGGAATAACGCCTTTCAAAAACATGTACGGCAACGATTTGCCCGAAATCAGCCGTCTGCTGTCGGAGCTGGCAGACAGGGAAAACCGGCTGAATTTACATCTGGGAATACGTCCGGAAGATTTATATGAAGAAAACGCACAGTGGATAGAATATGCCGGTTCCCGCTTAAATCGCTGGCTGAACAATATTGATAAACTGAAAGACTGGTGCCGGTGGCTCGCCGTCAGGAATGAACTGCGCCGCCTGCAAATCGGTTTTATTGCAACCGACTATCAGAAAAAAAACATTCCGACCGCATCCCTGCAAAACTTTTTCAATAAAAGCTTTTACCATGCGGCCATCCTCTACATCATCTCAAAAGAACCCACGCTTGAAATATTTAAGGGAAAACTTTTCAACGAAACCATTCGGAAATACAAAACCCAAACGGCCGATTTTGAACGGTTAGTCAGGAAGGAACTGTTCGCCGGACTGGCATCCCGGATACCGTCGTTTACCGTCGAAGCCACAAAAAACTCGGAAGTAGGCATCCTGCAGCGGAACATCCGGAACAACGCCCGCGGCATTTCCGTCCGCCGACTGTTCGACCAGATTCCCGTCCTGCTTTCGCGCATGTGTCCCTGCATGCTGATGAGTCCCATTTCCGTGGCGCAGTACATCGACCCCTGCGCCACCGGCAAGTTCGATTTAATCATCTTCGACGAAGCCTCGCAGATGCCTACTTACGAAGCCGTCGGCGCGATTGCCCGCGGGAAAAGCGTCGTCATCGTGGGCGACCCGAAACAGATGCCGCCCACGAACTTCTTTTCCATCCATACGGTAGACGAAGAAAACATCGAAATGGAAGACCTGGAAAGTATCCTGGACGACTGCCTCGCCCTCTCGATGCCGTCGAAATACCTGCTGTGGCACTACCGGAGCAAACATGAAAGCCTGATTACGTTCAGCAACTCGGAATATTACGACAATAAACTTTTCACGTTCCCCTCGCCCGATAATATCGAATCCAAAGTCCGCTTCGTGCCGGTAAAAGGCGTTTACGACAAGGGCCGGACGAGGCAGAACAGGGACGAAGCCCGGGCGGTTACGGACGAAATAAAGCGTCGCCTGTCGGACGAAAAGTTGCGCGGGAAGAGTATCGGGGTCGTCACGTTCAGTTCGGTGCAGCAGACGCTGGTCGAAGACATGCTCTCGGACCTGTTCGTCGAACGTCCCGATCTGGAAAGCATCGCGCTTGAAGGCAAGGAACCGCTGTTTGTCAAAAACCTGGAAAACGTGCAGGGCGACGAACGCGACATCATCCTCTTTTCCGTCGGTTACGGGCCTGACGAATCCGGGCAGGTGAGCATGAATTTCGGGCCGCTGAACCGCCTGGGCGGGGAACGCCGCCTGAATGTCGCCGTTTCGCGGGCAAGGTATGAGATGATTATTTTTTCGGCCTTAACACCCGATATGATTGATTTGAAACGGACATCGTCGGTCGGGGTCACCGGGTTGAAACGGTTCCTCGAATATGCGCGGATGGGCGAAAAAACGCCCGCGGAAGTGCGGCAAAATACGCAGGAAGCCTCTGCCATTGAACATATCATCGCGGAGGAACTCAGGAAACGGGGTTTCACGGCGCATACCAACGTCGGCTGTTCGGGATACCGCATAAACATAGGTGTTGTAGACAAAAACAATCCGGCGCGCTACGTCCTGGGCATCCTCTGTGACGGGGAAAATTACAGGCAGGCCAAGACGGCGCGGGACAGGGAAATCGTGCAAACAAACGCCCTGCGCCAGCTGGGCTGGAACATCTGCCGCATCTGGACAATGGACTGGTGGGAAAACCCGCAGGAAGTGCTGGACGACATCTCGGAAGAAATCCGGCGTGCGGAAGAAAACCGGACGCCGTCAACCGACATTCAACCGGAAGAAAACGCAGCGGCGACGTTCCGGGGAACTTTTGAAATACCCCCGCCACCGGAAAAACGTCTGGTTCAATACGCCAGGTCATATACGCCTGCCCCCCTGGAATTTTCGTATTATCCTGTGGAATACTTCCTGTTGCCCGAAAACAGGCAGGTTATCATGTCCAAAATAAGGAAAGTGATGGACGCCGAAGCGCCCGTCAGCCGTTCGCTGCTGTGCAAAAGGATACTGACGGCGTGCGGCATCTACCGTTCGGGACAACGGTTGGACGCCTGTTTTGAAAGCCTGCTTCGATCATTGCCGTATTACCGGACAACAAATGAAGACGGCGCCGTCTTCTTATGGAAAGACAGGTCGCAGTGCGACAACTACCAAATCTACCGAACCAACTCGGACAGGGACGCCCCGGACTTGCCCGCAGAAGAAGTAGCCAATGCCGTCAAACAGGTACTGCAGGAGCAGGTCAGCCTGCCGATACCCGATTT
>JAITDQ010000246.1 GCA_031282485.1 Tannerella sp.
CGTTTGTCCCGTTATTTTGTGTTTTTATTTTGTATTGCGCTTAACTTGCATTATCTTTGTGGCCTTCAAATTTAAATTATACAGCAGTGGCAAAAACAAAGTATATTTTCGTGACGGGAGGCGTAGTGTCTTCTTTGGGTAAGGGGATTGTTTCAGCCTCGTTGGGAAAGCTGCTTCAGGCGCGGAATTACAAAGTGACGATACAGAAGTTTGACCCGTATATAAACGTCGACCCCGGGACGCTTAACCCGTATGAACACGGGGAATGTTTCGTTACGGTCGACGGACGCGAGGCCGATCTGGACCTCGGTCACTATGAACGTTTCCTGAACGTCCCCACAACGCGGGCAAATAACATTACGACCGGTCGCATCTATCAAAATGTGATCGAAAAAGAACGGCGCGGCGATTTTCTCGGCAAAACGGTACAGGTTATTCCGCATATTACGGACGAAATAAAACGCAATGTCAAATTGCTGGGAACGAAAGACAAGTACGATTTCGTCATTACGGAAATAGGCGGTACGGTCGGCGATATTGAGTCGCTGCCTTTCATCGAGAGCGTGCGTCAGCTGAAATGGGAGCTTGGGAAAGACTGTATATGCGTGCACCTCACGTATGTCCCCTTCATCGCTGCCGCCAAAGAATATAAGACGAAACCCACGCAACATTCCGTGAAACAGTTGCAGGAACTCGGCGTGCAGCCGGACATTCTGGTGCTGCGTACCGAACGGGAACTTGGCCCTTCGATTCTTCATAAAGTGGCATTATTCTGTAATGTTTCGAAAGAATCGGTTGTCCAGTCGGTCGATGTCCCGACGATATACGAGGTGCCGCTCATGCTCCAGCGCCAGAAAATGGATGAGATACTGCTGGAAAAAGTCGGATTCCCCGTGGGGCCTACGCCCGAAATGAAACAGTGGAAAGACTTCCTGCACCGTAAAAACACGGCGGTAAAAGGAGTTAAGATAGCGATCGTCGGCAAATACACGGAGTTGCAGGACGCTTACAAGTCAATCGAAGAATCCCTGCTTATTGCGTCGATTTATAATGACCGCGTGCTGGATTTGCATCTCGTTCACTCGGAAAAAATCAACGAACACAACGTGGAGGAACAGTTGAAGGATATGGACGGGATCGTCATCGCTCCCGGCTTCGGACAGCGCGGTATTGAAGGCAAATTTGTGGCGCTGCGATATGCCCGCGAACATGACAAACCGTGTTTCGGCATCTGTCTCGGCATGCAATGCATGGTTGTGGAATACGCCCGTAACGTGCTGGGACTCGAGGGCGCAAACTCGACGGAAATGGAACCGAACGCCCCCTACAAGGTGATTGACCTCATGGAAGAACAGAAAAACATTACAAATCTGGGCGGCACGATGCGCCTCGGCGAATACGAATGTGAACTTAAAAAAGGCACGAAAGCATACGAAGCCTACGGGAAACAGCACATACAGGAACGTCATCGTCATCGTTACGAGTTTAATAACGAATTCAAAAAACAGTTTGAGGATGCGGGTATGAAATGCGTCGGGGAGAATCCCGAAACAAATCTTGTCGAAGTCGTAGAAGTGCCGGGACTCAAATGGTATATCGGCGTTCAGTATCACCCGGAATACAACTCTACGGTTATCAAGCCCAACCCGCTGTTCGTCGGCTTTGTGAAAGCAGCTATAAGTGCAAAATAATTAACGGTTAATAATACACGAATGGATAAGAATACAGTAACAGGTTTTGTTTTAATAGGACTGGTTTTAGTCGTGTTCGGCTGGCTGAACCGGCCGTCGAAAGAACAGATGGAAGCACAGCAGCGCTATCAGGATTCGATAGCTTCGGTGATGCAGGAGGCGCAGCAGTCGGCCGTCGCGGCGGAACAGGCGCGTAAAGAAGCGTCATTCACCGAAGCGTTGCCGGAAGAAGTTTCCGATTCCCTGCGTCAGGCGCAGCTGCGGAGTAATTTCGGAGCGTTTGCTTCGGCGCTTACCGGTACGGACGAAGTGATAACGCTCGAAAACAGCCGCATAGAAGTTAAAATAAGCAGTAAAGGCGGACATGTATGTTATGCGCGGGTGAAGGATTATGTCACGTACGAAAAAGAACCGCTGATACTGTTCGACGGCGACGATTTCCGCTTTAACGTCACGTTCGTCACCGCAACAAACCGTGTGGTAAACACGTCCGACTTATATTTTACCCCCGTAAAAGACGCATCCGGCAATTCCGTCGTCATGCGTCTTGCCGCAGGCGACGGGGGCGTTGTGGATTTTGTATACACGCTTAATCCCGATGATTACATGCTGGGCTTTACGATTCGGACAAGCGGGCTGAACGGGCTGCTGGCTCCTTCGACGAACGCGCTGGATATTCAGTGGAACCAGAAAATGAGGACACTGGAAAAAGGACGTAAACTCGAAAACCAGTACACCGGCCTGTATTACAAATTCTTTGCCGACGATGTGGAACATTTCGGGGAATCGAAAGACGAAGAAAAACTGCTGTCCAACCATCTGAAATGGATTGGCTATAAAAATAAATATTTCACATCGGTTTTGATTACCGACGAAGTTTTCGAGGCGACAACCCTCACCGCCCGGCAGGAACTGACGGATGCAAAATACCTCAAGGAATTTAATACGACAACAGCCATAGCCTTCAGTATCACAAGCGACGAATCGATCGGATTCCGCTATTTCTTCGGGCCGAACAAATACAGTCTGCTCCGCACGTACGACCGTGACCTTCCTCCCGACCAACAGTTAGACCTCGACAACCTCGTCCCGATGGGCTATCAGTGGGTGCGTCCGATCAATAAATATTTCATCCTGCCGATATTCGACTATCTCGGCCGTTTCATGACCAATTACGGGCTGATTATATTCCTTTTGACCTTAGCCGTAAAACTTGTATTATTCCCCCTCACCTACAAGTCGTACATGTCGCAGGCCCGGATGCGCGTATTACGTCCGCAGGTAGAAGCCTTAAAGCTCAAGTTCCCGAAGAAAGAGCAGGCCATGGAACTGCAGCAGGCGACCATGGCGCTGTACAGCAGCGCCGGCGCCAGTCCCCTGACCGGCTGTCTGCCGATGCTGCTCCAGATGCCGTTCCTCATCGCGCTGTACTGGCTGTTCCCGACCTCCATAGAACTCCGCCAGCAGGGATTCCTGTGGGCAGAAGACCTTTCGACCTACGATGCCGTCTTATCATGGAACACCGATATTCCCCTCATAAGTTCATTCATCGGAAACCATATCAGCCTGTTCTGTGTGCTTATGACAGCCGTAAACCTTGTGTATACAAAGGTAAATATGAACATGAACAATACCGGACAGCAACAGATGCCCGGCATGAACATGATGATGTATCTCATGCCGTTGATGTTCTTTGTTTTTTTCAACCAAAATTCCGCCGGGTTAAGCTATTATTTCCTTGTTTCCACACTGATAACGATCGGACAGACAATGATATTCCGTTTCGGTATCAACGAAGAAAAACTGCTTGCAAAACTTGAGGAAAACAAAAAGAAACCCAAAAAGAAATCCGGTTTCATGAAACGCTTGGAAGAAGCCCAGCGCATGCAACAGGAACAGTTGCGCAAACAACAGAAAGAACGCGAAAAACGCCAACATTCAAGCAAAAGATAATATATAAGAGGGACGGGGCACACCCCGTCCCTCTATACATTCACCGAATTGTCATTTGATTTCCCTGACGGGGTACGCCCGTCCCTCCATGTACATTCACTGTCGAACGCCCATTTCAAACTCCAGCGTCCCGCCCGCCATTATATCTTTGTAGTCAATATACGGTTTATCATAAGGTTTCCCGTTGAGGGTAACGGATTTTATATACTTATTATCCGCGCTGTTATTTTTGGCCGTAACGACGAACGCGTTACCGTTCCCCACATTTACAGAAGCCACATCCATAACGGGACTTCCGAAATAATAACGCCCGCCGGCAGGTTCGACCTGATAAAATCCCAAAGCGGAAAGCACATACCACGCCGACATCTGTCCCACGTCTTCGTTTCCGCACAACCCGGCCGGCTGATCCGTATACATCGTCCCAAGCGCCTCGCGTACTCTTTCCGCGGTTTTGTCCGGCTCGCCCACAACCGCATAAAGATACAGAATGTGATGACTCGGCTCGTTCCCATGCGCATACTGCCCTATCAACCCGCTGATATCGGGCGAAGCCTCATCTCCCATATCGCCGCTTACAATAAACAGCGAATCCAGTTTCTTCAAAAAAGCGTCTTTACTCCCGAACAGTCCGGCCAGACCTTCCACATCGTGCGGAACAAGCCACGTGTACTGCCATGCCGTTCCTTCCGTATAATCATTTTCGCGGTGCACCGAATGAAACGGGTCAAACGGTTCGCGGAACTTCCCTTTGGAATCTTTTCCGCGCATGAACTGCAAATCCGGGTCAAAATAATATTTATAACCTTCGCTCAGTCGCTTGAAATATTCGTAATCATCCGTTTTCGACATCGCCTTCGCAACCTGCGCCACACTCCAGTCGGCAATCGCATATTCCATCGTCTTTGCAACCGATTCATTCTCCTTATCAAAAGGGATGTAACCGTACTCACGCATCCATTTCTGCCCCCGCTCGTCCAGCATGACCGAGTTTTTCAACGCTTCATAAGCATAATCCCTGTCAAAACCCTTCACATCTTTCAGGACAGCATCCGCCACAACACAAACACCCGGATTACCCACCATACAATCCGTTTCATTTGCCATGAGATGCCACACCGGCAGTTTCCCCTGTTCCTTATAAACCGTCAGCATCGTATTGACGATATCCGGCATTTTTTCAGGATGAATAATCGTCATCAACGGATGAGCCGCGCGGTACGTATCCCACAGCGAGAACGTCGTATAATTCGTAAACGAGGCATTACGGTGCACCTGCCTGTCCGTGCCGAAATAATCCCCGTTCACATCACAGAATACCGACGGCGCAATCATCGTATGATACAGTGCGGTGTAAAATATCCTCTTTGTCCTGTCATCGCCGGTTTGAAAGTCAATCTTGCCGAGTTCCCTGTTCCACGCCGCGTCAGCGTTGGCAACCGTCTGTTCGAAATCCCATCCGCCAAGCTCCGCTTCCATGTTCCTCTTCGCGTTATCTACGCTGACAGGCGAAAGCGCAACTTTGACATATATCGTTTCGTTCCCGTCCGTATCAAAAAACAGCCGGCCGAAAACCCGCTTTCTTCCTTCGTCGCCATACGTTTTCACTTCCTGTTCAAATGATTTTACAGGATTGGAGAAAACGGCCGTAAAATAGATTTTCTGATCGTTCGCCCATCCTTTCGAATGTCGGAAACCCGATACAACCGTATCGTTTTCCTGTACCAGTTCGCCGTCGACAGGCGCATCCCACCCGATTCCATGCGCCAAATCAATGATAATCCGCGCATCGGACGACTTGGGGAACGTGTATTTATGGAACCCGACGCGCTCCGTAGCGGTCAACTCCACATCGACGTCATAACGGTCGAGATGAACGGCATAATATCCGGGACGCACGCTTTCCGTCGAACGATCGAACAGGGAATACATCCCCGACTGCGGATCGCCCGGCTTGCCGCGTTCCGTCGTCACATCTCCCGTAACAGGCATAAAGGAAATATCGCCAAGGTCGCCTATCCCCGTCCCGCTAAGATGCGTATGGGAAAAACCCATTATCGTAGAATCGGAAATATGATACCCCGAACACCAGTCCCAACCCTGGCTTATGTTGACAGGCCCCAACTGCACGAATCCAAACGGCACATTCGCCCCGATGAACACATGCCCGTGGTCGCCCGTTCCAATGTACGGATCCACAAACTCAGTATAGTTCCCACCCTTCGGCAACGATTTTTCATTTGATTTGTTCCCGGCATTATCACAGGAATTAACGATTGACAAAAACGCTGCAAATAAAACTGTTTTCTTCATTATATTCATAAAAAAATATGGTTTTGGTTATTAATCGTCTGTTTTTTTAATCTAAAAACAAATGCAAATATAGGAATAATAAACATGTACAAAAAAATAACCGGTCAATATTTGCACGGATATAAAAAATATACTACTTTTGTGCCCTGATTTTTTCCTCAGAGGGTAAAAAAGCGGTATCGGAGTGATATCCACCTTCGGGATATAACCTGTGAATAATAAAAACAGATGTACGCAATTGTAGAAATTAACGGCCAACAGTTTAAAGTTGAGCAAGGAAAGAAAATGTTCGTACACCACATTAAAAACGCGGAAAGTGGTGCGACGGTAGAATTTGAGAGAGTGTTATTAGTCGATGCGGACGGTACTGTCACCGTAGGAACGCCGACAGTAGAAGGAGCAAAGGTGGTGTGCGAAATCGTTTCGCCACTTGTTAAAGGAGAAAAAGTCCTTATCTTCCACAAAAAAAGAAGAAAAGGACACCGTAAGTTGAACGGTCACCGTCAACAGTTTACGGAAGTGAATATTAAAGAGATTGTTGCATAAACGTTGAAAGGAGAACAGAAAAATGGCACATAAAAAAGGAGTTGGTAGTTCGAAGAACGGTCGTGAATCGGAAAGTAAACGACTTGGTGTAAAACTTTTTGGCGGCGAGTTTGCCAAAGCAGGAAATATTATTGTTCGTCAACGTGGAACGGCGCATCATCCGGGCGAAAACGTAGGCATTGGTAAAGATCATACGATTTATGCATTGATCGACGGCACCGTTGTCTTCCGCAAAACGAAAGACAACCGCTCATACATCTCCATAAAAGGCTTAGCGGCAGAACCCGCAAACACGGAAGCAAAACCCGTAGCGGCGGAAACTCCGCTCGAAACACCCGCACCGGCAGTCGAAACCGTTGCGGAAGTGGTGGCTGAAACCGTTGCGGAAGTCGAAACAGCGACGGCAGTTGCAGAATAAGCAGTCGCAGAAACACGGACAAAGAATCGATTAAGCCAGTATCTTATACGATAAGGTTAAATCAAAAAAAAAGCAGGAAATTAAAACTTTCTGCTTTTTTTGTGTGTTTTACAAACAACGTTTATTTTCCGACGACTCCCGACTGATTTTCCAGCGGGTGAGTATGCCCTTGCTTTTATTGAATGTCGCACCGATTTTTACGAGTTTTTTGCCTTCACTTTGATAGGGGATGAGGTATCCTCTGTCATCAATCTGTTTCAGGGCGGCAGCAAGGTTGCGGGCAATATTTTTACCGTTGTCTAATTTAAACTCGAATACGTAAACGGCATCGGACGTTTTTACAACGGCGTCGGTGCGTCCTTCAGCCGATCTTACTTCTGTCCTTAATAGACTTTCGCAAAGTTACGGCGTTTTTTCCTCTCCGCCAAATTATGGAAATTTTTTTTGAAAAAAAATATGCCGTATGTTTGTATTACATCCAACTTGCAGTATCTTTGCCGGACTAAAATAATAATTAAATTAACCGTTAGTGAAATGGATGTAAAAATAGAACAGAGCTGGAAATCGTGTCTGGCGGAGGAGTTTGAAAAACCTTATTTCGGACAGTTGATTGACTTTGTGAAAAACGAGTACGGGAAAATGGTGATATATCCGCCGGGATCGTTAATTTTCAATGCGTTTAATCTTTGTCCTTTTGATAAGGTGAAAGTCGTATTGCTCGGACAGGATCCGTATCACGAACCGGGACAGGCGCACGGATTATGTTTTTCGGTGCGGGAAGGTACGATTTTTCCGCCCTCGCTTGTCAATATTTTTAAAGAGATACAGTCGGACTTGGGTAAGCCTGTGCCGAAAAGCGGCGATCTGACAAGATGGGCTAAACAGGGCGTGCTGTTGCTTAATGCGACGCTGACGGTACGCGCTCATGCTGCCGGCTCTCATCAGAATAAAGGGTGGGAGACATTCACGGATGCCGTGATAAACCGCCTTGCCGTTCAACGGGAACATGTCGTCTATATATTGTGGGGTTCTTATGCGCAACGGAAAGGAGCTATCATTGACACAACGGCAAATCTGGTTTTGCAGTCGCCTCATCCTTCGCCGCTCTCCGCAAGCCGGGGCTTTTTCGGAAACAGGCATTTCAGCAAAACCAACGAATATCTCATAAAAACAGGACAAACACCAATCGAATGGTAAGACAATAACGAATAATTAACAATTAACCATTATATAATTATGGAATTTAAATATCAGGAACCGTTTCCTTTAGGAAAGGATACAACGGAATATTATTTGCTTACGGAGGAACATGTTTCAACAACAGTTTTTGAAGGAAAAGAAATCCTTAAAGTAGAAGCGGAAGGGCTGACCAAACTGACCAATGCGGCATTTCGGGATGTGGCCTTCCTGCTCAGGACGGAACATCAGCAGCAGGTTGCCGCGATTCTGTCGGATCCGGAGGCGAGCGAAAATGACAAGTTTGTGGCGCTCACCTTTTTGCGCAACGCCGAGATTTCGGCAAAAGGACAACTGCCTTTCTGTCAGGATACAGGGACAGCTATTATCGTCGGAAAGAAAGGACAGCAGGTGTGGACTGCCGGAAGCGATGAAGAAGCGCTTTCCAAAGGCGTTTTTAAGACCTATACGGAAGAAAACCTGCGTTATTCGCAGAACGTTCCGCTGACGATGTATGAAGAAAAAAACACGGGCTGCAACCTCCCGGCGCAAATTGATTTGTATGCGACGCAGGGCGCGGAATATAAGTTCCTTTGCATAGCCAAAGGCGGAGGGTCGGCCAATAAAACATATTTGTTTCAGGAAACAAAAGCGTTGCTGAACCCGGATACTTTGGTGCCATTCCTCGTCGAGAAGATGAAAACGCTGGGAACGGCCGCCTGTCCGCCGTATCATATTGCATTTGTGATAGGCGGAACGTCGGCCGAAACAAATCTTAAAACCGTAAAACTGGCTTCGGCTCATTATTACGACAGTCTGCCCGCCACAGGCAACGAAGGCGGGCAGGCGTTCAGGGATGTGGAACTGGAAAAAAAGGTGCTCGAGGAAGCGTACAATATCGGGCTGGGCGCCCAGTTCGGCGGCAAATATTTTGCGCACGACATCCGTATCATCCGTCTGCCCCGTCACGGAGCTTCATGTCCGGTGGGCATGGGTGTATCCTGTTCCGCCGACCGTAATATCAAGGCGAAAATCAACAAAGACGGTATATGGATTGAGAAACTGGAGGATAATCCCGGACGGTTCATCCCGAACGAATTGCGCCGGGCAGGCGAAGGCGAAGCGGTGAAGGTCGATCTTAACCGGCCGATGACGGATATCCTGAAAGAACTTGACAAATATCCTGTCGCCACACGTTTGTCGTTGAACGGAACGATTATCGTAGGACGCGACATCGCGCATGCCAAGCTAAAGGAACGCCTCGATAAAGGAGAAGGGTTGCCTCAATACGTAAAAGATCATCCCATTTATTATGCAGGCCCCGCTAAAACGCCGAAAGGCATGGCTTCCGGCTCGTTTGGCCCGACTACGGCAGGGCGCATGGACTCGTATGTCGACCTGTTCCAGTCGCAGGGCGGCAGTATGGTGATGATAGCCAAAGGAAACCGCAGCCGGCAGGTGACGGACGCCTGCCGGAAATACGGCGGGTTTTATCTGGGCAGTATCGGCGGCCCGGCAGCCGTCCTGGCTTTGGAAAGCATCAAAAAAGTGGAATGTCTCGAATACCCGGAACTGGGAATGGAAGCGATCTGGAA
>JAITDQ010000238.1 GCA_031282485.1 Tannerella sp.
GGAGCGCAAAACATAGACAGGGCAACGTTTTGCGGTAATTGCGGAGCACGAATTGAGTATCAGCCACAATCATCGGAAATGCCCCGTCAAGGTTATTACAGTGAGGTACCCTATAATCAGCAGCCGTCGCAAGCTTATCAGCAGCCTTATGCTGCTCCTCCGGCGGGAGGCCCGTATAGTGGAGGTATGGTTCCTCCGAAAAATTATCTGACGGAAGCCATCATTGTTACAATAGTATCATTTTTGTGCTGTTGTTCGCCGGTTTCCATTATATTAGGTATAATCGCTATTGTAAAAGCGAATAGTGTTAATTCCGAGTTTGCAAGCGGAAACATGAACGAAGCGATTCGAAATGCCACGGCGGCAAAGAATTTAACATTGTGGGCTGCAATTTTAGCGGTAGTATTTTATATAGTATGGTTCATTATTGTTTTCACTACAAGTATAGCCAGTTCTTATCTTGAGATTCTGGAAAACTTGGGGTAAGCAATTTAGCAATGCGAAATAAATAACGTATATAGGTTTTATTCCGTGTGAAACAGGAAAGCTCCGAAAGAGCGTCCGGCAATAGCACAGGGCAATGTCCTGTGTATAGGGAGTGTGTTCCGTAAATTTAGTTCTGAAAGAGCTAAAGCGAATCAATGAACAGGCTCACACACTTTATAGCTTGGTGAATGTGAAGCGTTCTGTTCGCAAGGTATTGCCTAATACCGTCAACTTTAAGGGCGAAGTCCTTTAATTATTAGCCCGGTAGCATCGCCCTGGGAACAGTGGCGCCACCGTCTCATCAGGCTGAAAGCCCGGAAGCAAATGGTTTTCGCCCTTTAAGTTCCCCATCGGTTGCTGACCGTTGGTTCCGGGCTGGAAGGCGCGGTCGGAATATACTTGGGACGATGCCCCGGATTAATGCTTGTCGTAAGGCTTTCGGCCTTAAATTGACGACATTGTTTCGTTTTGTGGGGGCGCAAAGACAAGGCGCATGCCGCCGTCATTGTAATTGTAGCGAACAATTCTGTCAATGTCGTTGATTTATTGTGTCAAGTTATTTTTTATATATCTGCATGTAAAATCGTTACTGAAATTATGAAGCGAAAGAGAAAAATATGGATCGGAATAATCCTTATGATTGCAATTTTAGCAGCAATCTATTTATATTCTCGTTTCGATCCGTCGGATTATGCGTTTTTTCCTAAATGTCCCGTATATACACTTACCGGATATGAATGTCCGGGATGTGGTTCCCAAAGAGCCTTTTATAATTTCTTTCAAGGGAATTTCCTGACGGCATTCAGGTATAATTCTTTAATGTTTACACTTATACCGTATGTATTATGGGGTATTTATATAGAATATATCGCTAATTTGTCGGACGACAGAAGACAACGTCTGCGTAATATTTTCTTTGGCAAATGGGCAATTCTCGTATTGGCGGTGGTTATAATTGTTTACACCATATTGCGTAATATAGTTAACAAACCGTGAATAGCAGACAGTTTAACAATGTATCGTTACAGGATAGTATTTGATTTCATTTCATTTCCGGCTATCGTTGTGTTTTTCCGGGATGAAGGATTCAAATGTCTCATCCGAATACAAAATCATTAGTTTGTCAATCCTTTTTTCCGGGCGCTCTTTGTATACTATTGTCTCTCTTACAATTTCCTTAGGTTCTTGTTTACGAATGTAAACATCACTCTCTTCTTCATTTATGCCGATAAACTGCGTTTCAGTGTGAATATAACCATTATTTGGGGGATTTTCAACAGGCTTAACCTCTGCAGTACTCAGGTTGCTGCCCGGTTCTCTTACATCCCGTATTCCGAGTTCAGGTGTTGGCCGGGTATTGGCTTGCGGAGAATCCGGTTGTAAAGGTGGTGAAAACAAATCGTGCCTTGCTTCGGCGGACGTATCAGCGGACGCGCCGGAGGGTGTTTTGGCGAACGTATTGGTGAATGTATTAGCGGATGATGCACTGTTTCCCTGTATGCGTCTTATTTGACCTTCGCCGAAAAGGAGCCAGTCAGGGCTTATGGTCGTAAATTTATTAAGAATTTTCATTATCATATCTAAGCTTGGATTGTTACGTCCGGCCAATAGATGGGATATAGCTGCCCTCTGAATACCTATAGCTTCGGAAAACCGGGAGGCATTCATTTTTTCTTCTTTCATAATTTGGATAATACGATCTTTCATAATTCTTTCACTCTATTATTTTAATGATGTTTACTGAGATGTTTAATTCAGGATACAAATATAAATCGAATAGTTCACAAATGCAAATTATTTTTGTAAATCATCATTGTTTACGGAAATAAATAATGTTTACATTTGACACGGAACGAGAATCTATTTGTGTAAACAAAAGTTCTAAAAACAAGTAATATACAGCATGAATAAATACTTTAATGAAACTGCATAATTAATTAATAATTTGCAGATTAAATTCAATAATAAAGCGTTATTTACAGTGTATTTTCCGGGGTATTTACAAATGTTTTCGTATACATCCATTTTATTTAAAGTATTACTTTATATAATCTATATAATGAGCATATAATCAACATAATGAATCATAAATACTGCTTGAATAAATATAAGTTAAAAAGGAATGTTCCCCGCATCCGTTTGTATACAATATATTTGTAAATAACTGTTGTTTACGATAAATATTCCCTGTTACAAGTTTATGTTGTTTACGATTGTATCCGTTACATTTGGCGATTATATGAATATAAATAATTGTTTCCGGATGTAATGCAATGTATTTGTTTACATAAGTAAAACATTGCCATTAGTATCAGGAAACTAAAACAAATTTTCTTTTCGATTTTAGTCAATCTCTAAATTTTTGCGTTTTTGCCAGCCACTTGTACGGTTTGGAAGAAATATTCAATTCTCAGCGAGTTAACGGATGTATTCAAGTGGCCTGACGGGAAATTTAACTTAGTGCATGATTTTGTATAACAGTTCCTTATAGATATCGCCGGACGTCGCCGAATTGTTTTCAAAACCTTTTGATTTGGCATCTGCTATACGTATTTCGTGAACGATATCGAATACTTTCATTGCTTTATAGTTATTCAGCCCCAATGTATAGTCATTTGCCTGGAATGACCATTGCATGTTTAAGGTATTCATAATTCCTTTTACCGATCTGTCTTTTGAATAGAAACAAATCATGAGATTAACAAAATAATTGAATAATACGGGCAAGACGGTCTGAATCGGATTAACTTTCTGGTTTTTATCAAAATAATCCGCAATGCGGTTCGCCCGCAGGACATCTTTGGATGCAATGGCATTAACAAGCTCATAGCTGTTGTAATCCTTACTTATCCCGATATTCGTTTCAATAAGTTCGGGCGTTATGCGTTTCGACGGGCTTTCGTCCAGCACGATTTTAAGTTTTTCCGCCTCTTTTGCCAGCCGTCCGACGTCGTTTCCCAGATAATCGGCCAGCATCTGCGCACTTTTTCCGTCAATATCCATGGAACGCTGTTTCATAAATGATACGATGAAAGCGGCCATTTTATTGTCATAGATTTTTTTCGACTCGAAAACGATGCCGTTCTTCTTAGCTTCCAGCAGGAGACTTTTGCGTCCGTCTATCTTTTTGTATTTATGGCAAATCACTAAAACGGTCGACGGTACAGGCGTTTTTATATAATGAGCCAGCAAATCCGGCTTACTCAAATCCTGCGCTTCCTTAATAATGACAAGCTGGCGTTTGGACATCATCGGAAAACGGCGTGCCGTGTTTATAATATCCATCACATTGGCATCGGCGCCGTAAAAAATCATCTGATTAAAATCCCGTTCCGTTTCGTTCAGTACGTTTTGGACTAACAGGTTTTCGATATAATCGATAAAATAAGATTCTTCACCCATCAAAACATAGACGGGAGCAAACTTTCCAGCCGTTATCTCACGGCATATTTCTTCAAATGTATACTCTTTTACAGCCATTTTATCAATTAAATTTGTACTTTTGCAAAACGAAAAATCAGACAAATGTACAAAATATATTCAAATGCGTTTACTAAATTTACCAATATATGATGCAAAAGTGACGGAAAAAGACGGCAGGAAATATATATATGACCCGTTTCGCCGCAAAAATGTTGCGTTAACGCCGGAGGAATGGGTCAGGCAACATTTTGTAAATTACCTGATTACATCAAAATCCTATCCGCCGGAACGCATCGCAAACGAAGTCGCCATCCAGCTGAACGGGACTTCCAAACGATGTGATACCGTAGTATATGACGATTACATGGAACCATTACTAATAATAGAATATAAAGCGCCGGACATCACGATTACCGAAGAAGTCTTCAATCAGATATCACGCTATAATTCGGCGTTGAAAGTGCCCTACCTTATCGTAAGCAACGGACTGGCGCATTATTGCTGCAATATGGACTATGTAAACATGAAATGCGGCTTCCTGAAAGAGATTCCTGCATACACGGAAATAAAACCGGAACAGACATAAACCAATGGTCATCGCAGTTAAAAAAAACGGCTTGTATCAAAGATTCATGAACTAATAAAATGACGTTGAAATAAAACAATTAAAAAAAATAAACCGGTTTATTTTGTATTTCAACTGATAAATATTATCTTTGTATCGAAATTTGCTACATATTAATAATATAATAAATTACAGAAGATGATTTGGAATGAAACCATGGAATGCATGTCACGCGATGAAATGCGTAAACTACAGTCCATACGATTGAAGAGAGTGGTCGAACGGGTGTATCATAACACGCCTTTCTACCGCAAGAAAATGCAGGAATCAGGTATAACGCCGGACGATATCCGGTCGATCGACGATATTACCAGACTGCCTTTCACCGTTAAACAGGATCTGAGGGATAACTATCCGTTCGGCCTTATGGCCGTTTCGATGTCGGAGATTGTTCGCCTTCATGCTTCTTCGGGCACAACAGGCAAACCGATTGTGGTCGGGTATACACGCGGAGATCTTTCCGTCTGGGACGAATCGGTGGCAAGATGCCTTACCGCATACGGCCTGACAAGGAATGATATTGTACAGGTATCGTACGGATACGGTTTGTTTACCGGCGGATTGGGCGCTCACGCGGGAACGGAAACGATCGGCGGAACCGTTATTCCGATGAGTAGCGGTAACACCCAGAAACAGATACAGCTGATGCACGACTTCGGGGCGAATGCCCTTGCCTGTACGCCGTCGTACGCGCTGCGCCTCGCAGAAGCAATACACGAATCGGATATGCCTGTCGAAGAATTTAAACTTCGCGTCGGAGTTTTCGGCGCCGAACCGTGGACAGACAACATGCGGAAGGAACTTGAAGAAAAACTCCATATAAAAGCTTATGACATCTACGGTTTGACGGAGATTTGCGGCCCCGGTGTGGGTGGCGAATGTGAATATCAGAACGGGACACACTTGTGGGAAGATCATTTCCTGCCCGAAATTGTAGACCCGGAGACGCTGGAACCGGTCGAGCCGGGACAACAGGGCGAGCTGGTCTTCACAACACTCACAAAAGAAGGAATGCCGATGATCCGTTACCGCACACGCGACCTGACGTCGTTACATTACGACAAATGCCCCTGCGGACGCACGGCCGTGCGCATGAACCGCATACTCGGACGAAGCGACGACATGCTCATCATACGCGGGGTAAATGTATTCCCGTCGCAGGTCGAATCCGTCATCCTCGAATTACCGGAGTTCGAACCTCATTATATGATCATCGTCGACCGCGTCGATAATACGGATACATTTCAGGTACAGGTCGAGGTGCGCCAAGAATATTATTCCGACGAAATGAACAAAATGCTTGCGCTGAAAAAGAAAATAGCTTCGAAACTGCAAAGTGTGATCGGCATACAGCCCGACATAAAGATTGTCGAACCGCGAAGCATCGAACGCAGCCAGGGCAAGGCAAAACATGTGATAGACAACAGGAAATTTGTATAGAATTATCCACTACTAATTATTCATTATCAACATTTATTATTATGCTAATCAAACAGTTATCAATATTCCTGGAAAATAAGAGAGGACGCTTTACCGAAGTGGCGAAGATTCTGGGAGAAGAAAACATCAACATGACGGCATTTACCGTTTCCGAAAATTCGGATTTCGGCATCCTGCGACTTATCGTTTCGGATACGCAAAAAGCTATCAACGTGCTGCGCGACAAAAAATATGCCGTCACCGAAGCGGATGTGATATGCCTTCATTGTCCGAACAAACCCGGAGCGCTGGGTTACGCGATGGATATTATTACGCGCTCCGGCATCTTTATTGAATATATGTATGCGTTTGCAGAGGGAGGTTCGGCAAATGTGATTATTCGCCCGGACAATCTGGAGAAATGCGCTGAGGTATTAACTGTCAATAAATTAGAACTTTTGGCAGCCAGTGACTTATATAAGTTATAATTATTAACGTTTTAAATATGGATAGTTCGAATTGAAATATTATCTTTGCAGCCAAAAATCAGGTTGAGTGTGAAAAATATTATTTTATTAATGTCTGTAATGGCGCTCCTGTTATCTTCCTGCGGGGAGTATAACAAGATATTAAAAAGCCAAGATGCAGATTTGAAATACTCTTATGCAAAGAAGTATTTTAATGAAAAGAAATACGTGAAATCGGCCACATTGCTGGAAGAAATAGTACAGTATTTTCGTGGCCGTGCGGAAGCGGAAGAATCGTTATACCTGTTGGCGCAAAGCTATTACGGGCAGAAAGATTATGTGACAGCGTCGGAGTATTTCAAGACGTATTACAATACCTATCCGAAAGGTGAATTTACGGAGCTTGCACGTTTTTACGGGGCATACGGATTGTATCTGGATTCGCCGGATCCGCGCCTGGATCAGGCACAGACGCACGAGTCGATAAGCCAGTTCCTGCTTTACATGGAATATTATCCCCAGAGTGAGCGTGCCGGTCAGGCGCAGGATATTCTGTTCGAGTTGCAGGAAAAACTGGCGTATAAGGATTATCTTGCGGCCAAACTCTACTACAATCTCGGAACTTATATGGGGAATAACTATCAGGCATGTGTCATTACGGCCGATAACACGTTGAAAAACTATCCCGACACCAAATACCGTGAGGATTTGATCTATCTCATGGTGGCGGCGAAGTACGAACTTGCAATAGTAAGTATCGAAGAACGCTTACAGGGACGATACCGTGAGGTTGTTGACGAGTACTATAACTACATGAACGAATTTCCGGAAGGAAAATACGTCAGGCAGGTGAAAAAATATTTTGACTACGCGAACAATAAAATAGAAAAGAATTACTAAAATTATAATTAAGGATATATGGATTATCGGAAATCAAAAGCGCCGGCAAACACAGTTTCACGCGACATGATGAGAATGTGGGAAGAAACGGGAAATATATATGAAACGGTCGTGATTATTTCAAAACGCGCGAATCAGATTTCAGCGGAAATGAAATTCGATCTGGATAAGAAATTACAGGAATTTGCTTCGTACAACGACAACCTGGAAGAGGTATTCGAAAACCGCGAACAAATAGAAATATCGCGTTACTACGAGAAGTTGCCCAAGGCTACGCTCATTGCAACCAAGGAATTTGAAGACGGGGAAATCTATTGGAAAAATCCCGTCAAGAAAGAACTTTCGGAATAAAATACATTCGCAGATTATGATACAGCGCATACAGACGGTCTACCTGTTAATGGTGGCGGGTTTATTCATTGCCCTGATGTTTCTTCCGGTAGCGATGCTACAGTCGGGTGATCGTCTATATTCATTCGACGTGTCGGGTCTGAACACGGTAGCGCAGCAGCCGGAACTCCTCTACCCCACGTGGTCTCTCATGGCATTAGCCGCCATTATCATAATCCTCTCGTTTGTAATCATATTTACATATAAAAAGCGCATTCTCCAGATACGTATGTGCATTTACAATGCGTTACTGATGATTGGTTTTTGCGCCCTTTTCGGTTTTTATCTATGGCAATTCGGCAAACTGCCCGAATTGCCGGACATGAAAATAAATATCCGTATATGGGCGGCTTTCCCCTTCGTAGCGCTTATCCTGAACTATCTGGCAATCCGCAACATAGGAGCGGACGAAACGCTGGTACGTTCCCTGGAAAGGCTCCGGTAAAAAGGCATTAAGAATTCCAAATCTCCCACGAAACGTAAGCCTGCAGGAGAAGCATTTCCAGGCCGTTTTTCACGACCGCGCCTTTTTCCTTTCCTTTTTTCATAAACAACGTTTCATCCGGGTTGTAAAGCAGGTCATACAATATATGGCCGGGCGACACGTATTCATAAGGGATATCCGGGCAGGAGTCCGTTTTAGGATACATGCCGAGAGGCGTTGTGTTCACAATGACGGTATAATTCTCCATCGTATTTTTTGTTATTTCGTCGTAAGTAATACAGAATTCTTTCGGCTCGCGCGAGACAAATACGGAGATGATTCCAAGTTGTTTAAGTCCGTGGTAGATCGCTTTTGATGCGCCTCCCGTGCCGAGAATCAGCGCTTTATGGTGTGTATTGTTCAATAACGGCTCGATCGACTTTTTAAAGCCTATGATATCGGAATTATGTCCTTCGAGATGAAGTTTGCCGAATAATCCCTTTTTAAATTTTATCACATTGACCGCCCCGATATTGCGCGCATTGTCGGTAATACTGTCCAGCAACGGAATCACTTTCATTTTATAGGGAAGCGTCACGTTCAGTCCGCACAATAAAGGATTCTCGCGTATTACATCTTTTATCTCGTTTACGTTTTTAATCTCGAAGTTAACATATTCGGCATCAATGCCTTCGGATTCAAACTTTTGATTGAAAAAATCTTTGGAATAAGAATGTTCCAAAGGATAGCCTATTAATCCATATTTTTTCATACGCACATCATTTATTTCCCGTTTAACTCCTCAAATAATCCTCAACATTTTTTTCTATGCGTGCGGCGACATTTTCATTTTCGTTTTTCACAAAAACTTCGCCTGTAATATGTTCAAAAAGTTCTATATACCGGTTTGTTATCCCTTCGACGATAGCCGGCGTCATTTCCGGAACAGATTGTCCTGCCCTGCCCTGGAATCCGTTCTCCATGAGCCATTCCCGCACAAATTCCTTCGAAAGCTGTTTCTGCGGTTCCCCTTTGCCGAAACGCTCCCGGTAACCTTCCGAATAGAAATAGCGGGACGAATCGGGCGTATGAATCTCATCCATCAGATAAATCACGCCATTACGCTTTCCAAACTCATATTTTGTATCTACGAGGATAAGACCGCGCCCGGCGGCAATCTCCGTTCCGCGTTTGAAAAGCGCCAGCGTATATTTTTCCAGTATGGCGTAATCTTCGGGCGAGACAAGTCCTTTGGCGATTATCTCCTCCTTTGAAATATCTTCATCGTGCGCTCCCTGTTCGGCTTTTGTCGTAGGCGTCACGATCGGTTCGGGGAATTTTTCATTTTCGGACATTCCGTCAGGTATCCGGACGCCGCAAATCTCGCGGGCGCCGTTCTTATACGCACGCCATGCGCTTCCGCACAGATAACCGCGCACAATCATTTCAACCGGAAATCCTTCACAGCGCACACCCACCGTAACCATCGGGTCCGGAGTCGCAAGTTTCCAGTTCGGGCAGATGTCTTCGGTCGCATCTAAAAACTTGGCTGCTATCTGATTGAGCATCTGACCTTTGTATGGTATGCCTTCCGGCAAGACGACGTCAAACGCCGAAATACGGTCGGTTGCTATCATTACCAGCTTGTCATCATTTATATTATACACGTCACGAACCTTCCCGTGATATACGCTTTTTTGTCCCGGAAACCGGAAATCCGTCTTAGTTAAAGCTTTCATAACTGTCATATTTAAGAGTTTAGTATTTTTTCCTTTTTCTCATACGCTTCCACGATTCGCTGCACAAGCCTGTGACGCACGATATCCTTTTTCTCAAATTTTATTCTGCCGATGCCGGGTACGTGCTTCAATATTTCCATTGCCTGCACAAGGCCGGATTGGGTCGTCGGGGGCAAATCAATCTGCGTCACATCGCCCGTAACGATCATTTTTGCGTTCGTACCGAGGCGCGTAAGAAACATTTTGATCTGGTGCGTCGTGGTGTTCTGCGCTTCGTCCAGAATGATAACGGCGTCATTCAGCGTACGTCCGCGCATAAAAGCCAGCGGAGCGATCTGAATCGTATTGTTCTCCATATATTCCTTCAGTTTAGCCGCCGGAATCATTTCCTGAAGGGCGTCATATAACGGTTGCAGGTACGGATCCAGCTTGTCTTTCATCTCGCCGGGCAGAAAACCGAGCTTCTCCCCTGCCTCGACAGCCGGCCGGCTCAGGATCAGGCGGCGTGCCTGTTTGTTTTTCAACGCCCTCACAGCCAGCGCTATCGCAACATACGTTTTACCCGTCCCGGCCGGACCTACCGCAAAAACCAAATCATTCTCGTCAAAAGCGTTCACTAATTTCTGTTGGTTTTCCGAACGGGCTGTTATCGCTTTGCCGTTCATGCCGTAAATGATAAGGTTTGCCTGTCTTTCCGACACGATCTTTTCTCCCCTTACGATACCGAGAATTATCTCCTCGGAAAGAGAATTGTACGATTCGCAATATTTTTCAATCTCACGAATTTTCTTCAGAAAATCTTCCGACTCCTCCTCTTCGCCGATGACTTTCATCACATTGCCGCGCGCTACAACCCGCAGCTTCGGAAAAAGATTTTTTATAAGCTGCAGATGTGAGTTATTCACTCCGTAGAACGTCAGAGGGTCTACACTTTCAAGTATATATATCCTTTCTATCATAATAAGAGTGCAAATATATACATATAAATTGAAATTATCTACCGTTCGCTTAATTTAAATTTTATTCAAACCGGAGGGATCCGGCCGGTTCTATTTTGGTAATCAGGAACGACGGTGCGATCATCATAAACATGGAAACGGCCAGCGAGCCTGCATTTATAATCACGAGTGTTACAAGATTCATGTCGATTGGCGCCGCATCCAGATAATACGTTGCCGGATCCAGCTTGAACCACTTGAAATGCGACTGCAGCAGGCAAACGGATATACCGACCACATTCCCCCAGAACATTCCTTTTATAATAAGGAAAAACGATACATAAAGAAATATTTTCCGGATGCTGTAATTGCTTTCGCCGAGCGTCTTCAGGAGACCGATCATATTCGTACGTTCGAGTATGATGATCAAAAGGCCTGAAATCATTGTAAACCCGGATACGAGAATCATCAGTATCAAAATCACGCCCACATTCGAATCCAGTACGCTGAGCCAGCTGAATATCATCGGATTGAGTTCTTTGGCCGATCGTACATAATACGTATTCCCCAGACGATCTTTCCTGTCGATCAGTGAGAAATGCAGTTCGTCCGTCAATTCGTCGAGATCGCTGTACCGGTCGATGATAATCCCTACTCCACTTGCCATGTCGTCGTCCCAGCCGTTTATACGGCGTACCTGCCGGATATCGCAGATGACAAAAAGCTTGTCATAATCCAAAAATCCCGTGTCGTAAATACCGGTAATATGCAATTTGCGTGCACGCACATCCCGGCCGTCAATAAAGTAAGCAAGAAACGAATCGTCGCAGGCAAGGCGCAACATGTTAGCCGTGCTGCGTGATATGAGCACGTCATTATTTGGCGCCGCCGTGTCAATACGAAGCATCTGCCCTTCAACCAAATGTTTCTTTAAAAAAGTAGTGTCAAAATCGGAACCTGTACCCTTGAGTACAATCCCCTGAAAAGCGTTATCTGTCTTGATAATGCCCGGCTTCGTAGCAAAAACTTCGACATGGCGCACGCCTTTCGTGTTTTCCAGCACATTACGCAGCGAATCACTAATCGCCAGCGGTACTGTCTCGTAGGAATTGTTGTTGTCGAAATTAGTCAGTTGAATGTGCATACCGAAACCAATCACCTTATTACGAACCTCTTTCTTAAAGCCGGTTACGACCGCAACGGATACAATCATCACTGCCAGCCCGATTGCAATCCCGGCCATGGCAATCCGTACGACGGGAGGTGTCACGCGCCTGTCATCCCCTTTGTCTTTGGAAAAATGGATCCTTTTAGCAAGAAAAAATTCTAAATTCATTTCTCAACCAACCGGTTTATCGTTTCATTCATTATATGCTTCCAGCGCTTTCTCCAAAACAGTCAGCGCATTAGCCAAATCCTCCCTGTTGAGAACATAAGCAAGGCGTACTTCGTTCGTTCCGTATCCCGGCGTCGTATAAAAACCGGAAGCCGGAGCCATCATGATCGTTTGCCCTTCATACGAAAACTCACTCAGGCACCAGGCACAGAACTTATCCGCATCGTCCACAGGCAGTTTGGCAACCGTGTAAAACGCGCCCATAGGTATTGGGGAATAACATCCCGGAATACGGTTCAGGCGGTCTATCAGGAAGTTGCGGCGTTGCAGGTATTCGTTGTAAACCGACAGCATATACTCGTCCGAAGTGTTGAGCGACGCTTCGGCGACGATCTGACCGATAAGCGGCGGACTAAGCCGCGCCTGACACCATTTCATCACGTTTTCGCGAACGGATTTGTTTTTCGTAATCAGCGCCCCGACACGCAAACCGCACTCGCTGTATCGTTTCGATACCGAATCCACCAGTACGACGTTCTGTTCGATTCCTTCAAGATGAAACGCGGAAATATAAGGCGCTCCGGTGTAGCAGAACTCGCGGTATACTTCGTCCGAAAACAGGAATAAATCATATTTTTTAACCAGATCGCGCAGCCGGTTCATCTCCTCCTGCGTATACAGGTATCCGGTAGGATTATTCGGGTTACAGATCATCACAGCCTTTGTCTTGGGCGTGATCAGCTTCTCGAATTTATCGAACGAAGGAAGAGCGAAAGCATCGTTGATAGACGATGGAATGGTCTTTATCACCGCTCCGCATGAGATAGCGAAAGCCATGTAATTGGCATAGGCCGGTTCGGGAATAATTATCTCATCGCCCGGATCGAGGCAAGCCATGAATGAGAAATTAACGGCCTCGGAACCGCCGGATGTGATAATGATATCGTCCACATCAACCATTATTTTAAACTTTCGGTAGTAACCAACTAATTTTTCCCGGAAACTCGGCAAACCTTCACTCGGACCATATTCAAGTATCTTGCGGTCAATACGGCGCACCGCTTCGAGCGCCACTTCCGGCGTGGCCAAATCCGGCTGCCCTATATTGAGATGATATACTTTTATACCTTTCGATTTAGCTTTGTTTGCCAGAGGCACTAATTTTCGTATGGGGGATTCCGGCATGCCGATTCCCCTTGATGATATTGTCGGCATTATAAAATTATTTTTTTTCTAAAAATGACATTAACGGCCGCAAAAGTAACATTATATAATGACTTTAGCAATACAAAACATTTTTTTTTGAAATATTTGCAGAATGACAAAATCTTTTATACCTTTGCGGCCTGAAACACTAAAAATGTTTATGTCCGACTCATGATTCTATGGGACTGACGATTATTTTTATTATATATTATCCATGTACAATTCATTAGTAATAAGCCATTTATGTGCCCTGCTGTCTCTTGTGGTTTCTATGATTCTCGCAATACTTGTTATACCGAAAATACTTGTTATTGCAATAAAACATTCTTTGTACGACGAACAAAATGATCGTAAGACACATACAGGGGCTGTTCCCCGCATTGGCGGTGTGTCATTCATTCCGTGTATCCTTTTTGCGATGATGTTTTCCTTTGGTGTTTTTTACCGACTCATCGATGGATTCGAATACGACGGTTTTTATCCCAACCATTCCGAATTTAGCCTTTTTTTATGTGGACTGCTGCTAATCTATTTAGGTGGCGTGAAGGACGATCTTATCGGGCTTCGCTATCGCCATAAGTTTACAATACAAATTATATCATCCGTGCTTGTCGTCATTTCGGGATTCCATATCAATAATTTTTACGGTTTTCTGGGTATTCATGAAATAACTCCGTGGATAGGTATGCCGCTAACCGTATTTATAATGGTATTCATCATAAATGCGATAAATCTGATTGACGGCATAGACGGATTGGCATCAAGTATAAGTATTTTCGCACTGTGCATTTACGGCACCCTCTTCCTGCTTCACGGTATATGGTACTATGCGGCGCTTGCGTTCGGTACGATAGGCGTGCTTGTGCCTTTCTTTTATTATAATGTATTCGGTAACGTGAAAAAAGGACGCAAGCTTTTTATGGGAGATTCGGGCAGTCTTACGCTTGGGTTCATATTAGGTTTTCTGGCCATACGTTACACCTGCTATAAACCGGATTTTATAATGTCGATCGGCAATGCGCTTGTCGTAGCGGTATCGCCGTTACTTATTCCAATGCTTGATGTGATACGGGTAGTACTGATACGGATAAAAAAACGCAAACATCTCTTTATGGCCGATCGCAGGCATATACATCATAAACTGCAAGACATGGGCATGCGGAAATCCTCCGCTTTAATTCTGATTTTGTCCATGAGCAGCGTGTTGTGTATCATGAATATCATTTTAATGCGATACATAAACTGTACATATATATTCCTGACGAATATTTTGCTATGGGTATTCGTGAATAAGTATTTTTCTCATATTGTGGAGAAAAGGAAACGTTTGAAACATAATGTCAATTACGCCGAAATTGCACGCTCAAAAGAGAAAAATGAGATATGAGAGAGAAAAAGAAAATATTAGTAACCGGAGGAGCCGGATTTATCGGCTCCAATCTTTGCGAAGCACTGCTGGAACTGAATTATTCCATCGTATGCCTTGACAATTTTTCTACCGGGAAAATTGAAAACATACAGCATTTGCTTCAAAATAAAAACTTCAGGTTGACAGTCGGTGACATTCGCAACGCCGCCGACTGCATGAAGGCATGCGAAGACGTGGACGCCGTACTGCATGAAGCGGCGTTAGGGTCTGTGCCGCGCTCCGTCAAAGACCCGCTTACGACGAATGAAGTCAATGTTTCCGGTTTTTTAAACATGCTGA
>JAITDQ010000324.1 GCA_031282485.1 Tannerella sp.
TTAAGAGCCATTTTCCGACCCTTACCAATCGGAATTTCATATTTGCCTTTTCCAAACGGATATTGATTTTCCTTGATTATTCCCGCCGTTTTAGCATCGTTAAAGATTGCTCGCAGGCAACGCAAATATATGGAAATGGTCGCATAACTTTTTCCTTCTTCTATCATCGCTTTCTCATACTTTTTGAGCCAATCAGCCGAAACCGTCTCAAATGGGATATTTGCACCGGCATAATTTTCCAAATGTTTGTATGCACTTCTGTTAGCAAGGGCGTTACCGACAGACCCTTCTTCCATCAGAGCATCTAACTTGGCTTTGAAAAGAATATTCACTGTATCGCCTACACCTTTACCCAAGCGCAAGTTCAAAGCATCGTATGAAAAGTTTCCTTCTTCTACGAGCATCTTCACAACTGCCTCAACCTTCTCAAAGGAGTTCTTTATTTCGGAACGTATTGAGATTAACCGTTTACTTTTTGTATCGGACAAGGCAGCCCATTCCTCCGGACTCAATTCTTTCCCTGTGCTGTAATAACGCTGAACCCGCTTATAAATCACTTGAATTTTAACGGGAAACAGACCTGATTTCTTTTCTTTACGTGTATCTTGTACTGTAAGAATTGATACTCCGTCTTTATTATACTTAAACATAACGATTTGTATTGTGTATGTTCCAAAAAATGGGACATACAATTTGCATACAAAGTTAGCGATTATATCTAAATTAAACAATAGCGGATGTAAATGAAAAATATCTATATCGCTATACAACAGCGAAATAGCATATTTATTAAAATCATCGGCCCTTTTGACAGCACTTGATATATTCTTCCTGCTTCTTTTCTTTTTATTGTATCTTTCCAAATGCTTTTACATCTTTCCACTCTTATACACCACATACCACGAGGATTATCAACAACGAGAACGACAAAAAAAGCCGCCTTCTTACCGAAAGCTGCTTTTTTGTCGTAAAGATACTAAATCTTACAGATTTTTATGGTATCACAGGTTTTATAATATTTCCATTGACATCTTCCGGATAGAGCGCACCTTCTCTTGTTAACCGATCTACCATTTGTTTCATCATGGACGTCAACTTTTGCTTGTTGTTGCCGGACATATCATGCAGTTCAAAGGGATCTGTCGCTATATTATACAGTTCATAAGTAGGATGTGCCGAATCTTCAGGGTGATACCAATAAATCAATTTCCAGTCGGAATTACGATAAGATGTAAAATAATTGCCGCGATGCGCATGTGGAAAGTGCATCAAAAAAGTTTCCGTACGTTTTTTATTAATTTTTCCGGACAATTGCGTTTTGAGGTCGAATCCATCAATCACATGATTTGCAGGATTTTCTACCTTAGCCAGCGAAAGTACGGTGGGGAAAATATCCATTACTGTTGCCAATTGTTGCTGAATAAATCCCGGTTTGACAGGAAAAGCTTTCTGAACAGGAATTTTACCATTCGGCTTTGCCCATCCCGCAATCAGTGGTGCACGGGTACCGCCTTCATATTCAGTTCCTTTTTTTCCCCGTAACGGAGCAGAAGAAAAGTGCCCCTTTTCGTCGCCTAGGGGTGCGTCGGAGCCGTTGTCGCCCATGAAGATGATCAAAGTGTTTTCTGCTATGCCCAATATCTCCAGTCTATCCATGATATCTCCCAGCGATTTGTCCATACCTTCAATCAGGGTAGCAAAGGCCTTTGCCACGTCCGATTTGTCCACTGATGTGTAATGAGCGAGGAAACGCTTGTCTGCTTCAAAGGGAGCGTGTACGGCATAGTGCGCCATATACAGAAAAAACGGTTTTTTTGCTTCTACCGCCTGCGTCACCTCAGCAAGTGCCTCATGTGTCAGTGCATCGGAAAGGAATGTGTCGGAGCCATGATATTTTTCCAATCCGGGAACAGCTCGATTTTTATTCCCTTTGATATGCCCGTATCCGTGTTCGCCATAATAGCTGCCGGGCTGTCCGATAGAGGATCCCGCAATATTTATGTCGAAACCGATATTTTGTGGATATTCACCTTCACTCCCCATACTGCCAAAATGAGCCTTACCCACATGAATCGTCCGATAACCGGCTTGTTGCAAAAGTTTTGGCAAGGTAACATCACTTTTTTTGATACCTTCCCAGTTCCAGTTTGCAGGGCCATAGGGTGTTTTATTATTAGTTTCGGAATTGATCCAGTTGGTTGTGTGATGCCTTGTGGCGTTTTGTCCTGTCATGATAGAGGCTCGTGTAGGCGAACTTACACTTTGTGCATAAAATGTTGAAAACCGGGTTCCCTGATTGGCTAACCGCTCCATATTTGGCGTGTGATACCATTCATTCAGAGGATAGCGGACCGGATTTCCTTTTGCGTCAGTCAGAAAAGGCACCTGCGTGTCCATCAGTCCCATGTCATCTACGAGGAAGATCACAATATTGGGTTGCTGTGCCTGAGTGATCAGCGAATATCCCGATAACAAAAATAAAGATGTTATTCTGTATTTCATAAACTTTAATTTTTAAATTACCAATTAGGGTTTTGTATCAGATTTTTATTCAGCGACAGTTGTAACAATGGCAAAGGGAATAAATAATCCCTGTCTTTGTTAAAAGTTCGCGTGGCAGCATATTGCAAGACGATAAAGCCATCAGGAGTAAGAGGTTTTTCTACAGAAGGATAAACATTTTTATCAAGTTTGGCGCCCAGTATATCTTGCGGTAATTCTGTTTCCGCCGTTTTCCATCTGATCAAATCACCATAGCGAAATGTTTCTCCTGCCAGTTCAACTCTGCGTTCCCGTCGAATTTCCTCACGCATGTTCAGATTGTTTTCAGTCACAAAAGCATTGGTTAAATCAGGTAAACAATCCGGATTTGACGAGAAACGTTTACGCAATGTATTTATGGAAATATTCAAGTCGGAATCTGAGACAGATTCATCAATCTCATAGGCAGCCTCTGCATAAATCAACAGGACTTCGGCGTAACGCATCAGCAAATCATGAGTATACGAAGGAGATATGTCCGCAGCATATTTTTTGAACATGTAACCGGTTGTGGTATTTGCCGCAAAACTTGGAATGAATGGCTGAGGCTGCACCTGATAATCAGGATCATAAGGGCGCCACAGGGTCAAAGCCATCCGCGGATCACGATGACTGAACTCTGTTCCTAAAGGTAAATATCCCTGAAATAGAGGTGATTTATCGATTGGTAAGCCATCGCTGCATAAAAAGGCATCTGCCAAATATTTCGTAGGAGAAAAAGAAAAGTCGAAAACCATTTGCCGTGAGCGGCTGGTACTGGGGCCGGCATCCGGCGTGTGCCGAAGTGTCATAATGCTTTCGGAATTATCATTACCTGCCTGCAGGAAAAGGTTTCGATAATCATCATATAATGCATATTCCCTGGAATCAATAACCAATCCGGCAGCAGTCTTTGCCAACGTCAGCAAGGATCGGTATTCACCCAAATTATGAAATTTATAAAGCGTTCCAAAGTAAAGTGCTACGCGGGCTTGCAATGTCAAAGCCGCACCTTTTGTGATACGACCGACATCGGAAGGTATAGCCGATTTTTCAGGAATGTTATCAACGGCATACTGAATATCTTCCAGAATTTTATTCAATACTTCCGCACGTGGAGTCCGCGGAGCATAAAGTTCCGGGGACGCCAGATCCAAAGTTTTATCCACATATGGGATATCTCCGAAGCGTTGCAGCAAATATGTGTAGAAATAAGCACGAAAAAAACGGGCTTCACCGGCATAACGACGTTTAAGATTCTCGTCTATATTTGCTTTTTGATAATTTTCAAGAAATGAATTGGCCGTACGGATTTGGGTATAGCTTGTTCCCCAATAATCATCTGTATTTGATGGAGTATAGGTACCTGAACTAATCGTATTCGGATTGCTTCCGTATGCGTCAATGGTTTGAAGATCTGTCCTGAAACCGCCAAGGAAGGTGGCTCTGTAAATACTGTTTAACGCCATTCTCAAGTCCTGTTCCGTATTCCAGAAACTTGAAGGAGATAGTGTTGTCAGGGGTTCTTTATCCAACCGGCAACTATTCGAGACTGCCAGGATAAGAAAAGTAATTAAGAAAAAATGATTGCTCTTCATCGTAAATCTGTTTAAAAAGTTAAATTGAGTCCAATAGAAAAATTACGCATAATAGGATACATATACCCGCCGGCAATATTTAATTCCGGGTCGTATGCTTTCAGCATTTTTGTTATTTCAAATATGTTTTCACCGCTAAAATAAATCCTGATTCGGTCAAGGCCTGCTGATTTTGTCAATTTTTCATCAATGGAATATCCGAGTTGCAGGTTTTTCAGCCGGATGTAAGACGCATCCTGTATCCAGTGGTCTGAAGATTGATAATTATATGTAGCTCCAACAATATGTCTGGGTAGCAAAGCATTGGAATTATCCGGTGTCCATGAATCTTTATGATGCCGGAAAGAGATATTTCCATATTCAAACACAAAAGGTGCGACTGCATTACTGGAAAGATAAAAATCTCGCTTCCCGACACCCTGGAAAAACGTTAAAAGATTCCATCCGCGCCATTGGATACCAAAGTTAAGTCCCCAAGTATACCGGGGAATGCGATTACCTATGTATGCAAGATCACCGGGAGCATTTACTTCATTATCTCCATTGATATCCAAATATTTGATATCTCCTGCCGTCACGTTGGGATTGGCGTTGATGTGAGGATAGGAGGCCGCTTCTTCGGCCGTCTGAAAATAGCCTGCAGTTTTATATCCAAAATATGCTCCCATGGAATAACCCTGAGTATATACATTCGTAGTACCGGAACCGTCACCGGGGCCACTATATGTGGCTGAAATATTGGTGTTCGAGTATTTCTGCAATTTATCTATCTGATCGGATATATTAAAACCGATGTTATATGATACCTCATCCACCGCATCATTCCAGGAAATCGAAAATTCCCATCCTTTAGTGAACAATTCACCATAATTCCCGGTAGGTACCTCAATACCAATGAGGCTTGGTACGGCTACCGACATGAGCATATCCTTGTTGCGCTTTGTGAAATATTCAACTGTTGAATTAAGACGATTTTTCAAGAACCCCATTTCGATAGCGATGTTCTGCACTTCAACCGTTTCCCAGGTGCGATCTTCCGATGGCAAACGGCTATCTTGTGCCCACTGTGCTTTAGGTTCACTCCCAAACGGGTAGTAACCTCCTATGGTATATTGAGCAATATGGTCATAGAAACCCAAACCGCTTTGATTACCCATTTGTCCCCAGGATGTGCGAAGTTTCAAATTGCTGAATACTTTTTGTTGTTTCATGAAATTTTCCTCTGTTATACGCCAGCCGACTGATGCAGACGGGAAAGCGCCCCACCGGTTCCTTTTTGAGAACCGCGACGAGGCATCTTCACGTATCTGAGCTTCAAACAAATATTTCGATGCATAAGCGTAATTAAGTCGTGCAAATACTGAAAACAACGCCCATTGATTTGCCGGCGCATTGTTATTGATATTACTCGTTCCCAAATTAAGTGAAGGAAGAATATTGGCCAGAATGTCATCCCGTGAGCCTTCAAGGCTTTCGTAATCGTTTTGTTCAAATGAAACACCTCCCAGAACAGAAAGATCATGTTTGTCAAGACTTTTTTTATAATCAGCCGTAAACTGACCGATATAATAAGTTGTGTTGGAAACGGATTGTGTAATCGTACTGGGATTGCCCTGTCCGACGGCGACTTCCAAAAGTCCCAGAGGTCCCCACCGTTCAACCGTCCGTTTGAATATCTTCTGCCGGTCATTACTCAATGTAACACCTCCCAACAGGCTGAACTTTAAACCATCCAAAGGCGTCCAATCAAACGAAGCCACTCCATCCGCTCTTTGTCCTTTGTCATAAGCTTCGCCTCCTTCATCAATCTGTTGCATAAGGTTACTTTGCCGGCGATAACGTGCATAATGTCCGTTTTCATCATATATGGGCATCACCGATCCCATTTGTACAAAAAGGATATAAGGGATTGACCATTCCCCCTGAACGGCCGGCATATAATTCCGGTTTGAATTGATGAAAGAAATTTTAGTGTCCAAAGTTAAATTCTTCACAATATTCACGTTGATATTTGACCTGATATTGATACGATCGTAATCATCGTCGGCATATTTTGAAAAAAAACCGTTTTGATTAAGCCAACCTGCGGAAAAAAGATACTTTAATCCACCGCTTGCCTTGGAAAGGGTAATATTGTGATTTTGCTGAGTATTATGATCCATAAATTTTCCTATCCAATCCATATCGGCCGTAAAAATCCATGCAGCGCCATTGGGAATAGAAACGGCGCTATTGGTACGTCGGGCTTCTAATGCAGCTTCCGGATAAGGCGCCGACATTTTGGCCGAAGCAAAAGCTGCATTTGCCATTTCCATATGTTCCAATCCTGCCGTAAGCTGGGGAATACGCGTCGGCGTATTATACGAAAAATTGCCCGTATATTCAATTTTCAATTTTTCGGACTGCCCCGTCTTGGTAGTGACCAATATCACCCCGTCAGCAGCTCGGGCTCCGTAAATCGCCGCTGAAGCTGCATCTTTAAGTACCGAAACGGATTCAATATCCAACGGATTGACCATATTTATATTGCCGGGTAAACCGTCAATCAAGACCAATGCACCATCCGAATTAATGGATGTGTTACCGCGTATTTTTAATGAAGCGAATCTCCCGGGTTCACCGCTTGCAGACTGCACCGTAAGCCCCGGGACAGCGCCCTGCATCGCTTCCACAGTAGAACGGATGGGTCTATCCTCAATAATTTTGGATGAAATGGTAGAAACGGCGCCGGTTACACTGACTTTTTTCTGCGTACCATATCCGATAACAACCACTTCGTTAAGCGTCTTCCTGTCTTCCGACAGCATTACTTCCAATATCGTCTGCGAACCGATTGCTATTTCCTGTGTAATATAACCGATATAGGAAATCCGGAGGATATCGCTTTCTGCGACCGTCAACGAAAATTTACCGTCTACATCCGTAATAATGCCGTTAGCAGTTCCTTTGACAACAACATTAGCTCCGGTAACAGGTTCATTGTAATTATCCAGCACCGTCCCGGAAATGTTTTTAGTGATCCGCTTGATAAGAGCAATATGCTTATTCGAAATCCGGTAAGCGATGTCGGTACCACGGAATATTTCATCCAGAATCAAGGTCAGGTCTTTGTCCGTTTCCCATACCGAAACCTGTTTTTGAATATCTACCTCCTGCGTGTTATAGACAAATTTATATCCGGTTTTTTGTTCTATCTCTTTAAAAACCTGCCCATACGAACTGTTATTAACTTGCAAAGACAGAGACACGGTTTGTGCAGATAAAAAAATTGTCTGAAAAAACAGGACGAAAACAGAGATCAATAATACATGTGATAAATTGTTTTTCTTTGTTTCGGAGAATGTTAAAACATCCCCTCCAGCATTTTTCTTCATAAAATGCCTTGTAAATAATTTTTTATTCATACTTTTGTGAGTTAATTGTTTTATACTGGGTAGTCGTTAGCTACCGATTAACAAATCATGTTTGGGGATGCGCTAACATCCCCAAATGCTTTCTATGGTTCATGTACTGTTCATCATAATTTCTTGTTTTTTTAAGTTCGACATATCATTTAATATAAATCTCCCCCTGTCTCCTTTCTATTGAATAGCGCGCTGATATCCGGAGTATGGAGAGTATCTCGTCAAGTGTTTCCTTATCTTCAAATACGGCAGTAAATGTTTTCTGCCGCATAATTTCATTCTCAATATGTATTTTAACATGAAAAGCTTGCTGAAGTTCTCCGGTGATTTCTTCCAATGTACTTCCTTCGAACCTGAATACTCCCGTTATCCATGAGGTAACGGTTTCCGGTTTTACGGTAGAAACTACGATGTCCCGCATTGAACCATAACAAACGGCCTGTTGATTCGGCATCATCAACTTATCCGGCATATCCGTTTTATTATCATTGCGAAACAGTGCTATCCTGCCCTCCAGCAATGTTATTATTGTTTTATCCGACTGTTCCTCGGTTATCACATTGAATGATGTACCTAATACCTTTATATAGAAGTCTTCCAATTGAACGATAAACGGTTTTTTGTCCTTACGCACTTCAAAAAAGGCTTCTCCCGATACATTTACTTTCCGTTGGTCGTCATCGAAAGAACGGGGATAACGCAAACAGGCATTTGCATTTATCCAAACGACGCTGCTGTCGGGAAGAACTATTTTTGTTTTTGCATCGGGCACAGCCGTAGTCTCGTACCACACAAGCTCGTTCCGGGGTTTTGGATCGACAAAATGCATGACGGAAACGACGAATAAAGCAAAGGATACAGCAACGGCAAAATATTTCCATGACCTGATATTTCTCTCAGGAAAAAGAATTTTTCGGGAACCGGATATCCTTTCTTTTAACCGCTCATAATTCTCTTTCTTATCGTAAAGAACAGGTTTAAAATGTATCCGTCCAATCAGGCCGTAACAATCATTATCTTCTATTTCGTTGTTGTCCATATATTGCGTCTTTTTTATAGAGATGACAATTTATTAAAAAATTCCGGGTCGAAACTCATTTTTTTCTTTGTTTTATTTTATGTTGCCAAAATACCATATTATAGGTATTGCAAACAATTTCTTTTTTTTCTACTTTTGTAACTTGATCTGCGATTCTATATTTAGATTACAGATATTTCAAAGGAATAAACAAGACTTGCTGAACAAATGAACAAAGAACAGTCAATAATTCTATTAGAAAAAATTATCCGTGGAGATGAAAATGCTTTACGACAATTATTCGATATATTCTCTCATAAGTTGTTTCATCTGGCCTATTCCTTTTTAAAATCACGGGAAGTGGCTGAGGAAGCCGTTCTTGATGTTTTTATCGCCATTTGGAATAAAAGAAAATCCCTGACGCACATAAAAAACATTGAAAATTACCTTTATATAGCAGTTAAAAATCAGGCGTTACATTATATCCGTCGCAAACCCATTCCTGACGAAAACCTGTTACCGCTCTATGAAATAGAACTTATACCCGAAGACGACACGCCCGAACATATTATATTAGATAAAGAATACGAATCACTTATTCAGGAAGCTATCGACACACTTCCACCCAAATGCAAGGAAGTATTTCGCCTTTGTTTATCCGATAAACTAAAAAACCGTGAAATAGCCGAACTGTTATCCATAAGTGAAAAAACCGTCAGTGAGCATTTGACATTAGCCTATAAACGTATATCCGCTTATGTAAAAAAGCGGTATCAATAGACGTTACACCTCCTTATCGCCTCCCGTCCGACGAAGCAACAATAAGCCCGGTTGTTCGTTCGGATGTTCCTATTATTATAACGCGAAAATAGTTTGCATATTCGGAAGAAAATGTTCTATTTTGCAGTAATTAATTTGGGCATGGATGGAAGATTTTGCAGCAATTGATTTTGAGACGGCAAATGCTGATCCGGGCAGTATTTGCAGTGTTGGCGTCGTGATTGTACGCGGCGGGGTTGTTTCGGAGCGGATTTATGAACTGGTCAAGCCGGAACCGGAATGGTATGCTTACTGGAACACGCGCGTGCACGGTCTTACGGAAAATGATACGATGCATGCGCCGACGTTCGACAGGGTGTGGCGGCGGATAGCGTCCCGGATCGAAGGTTTGCCTTTGGTGGCTCATAACAGCGTATTTGATGAACGATGCCTGCGTGCCGTGCACAAAATCTATGGCATGGATTATCCTGATTATACATTTCACTGTACGTGCCGGGCTTCGCGGAAGGTTTTCGGCAAAAGCCTGCCTGATCACCGGCTGCACACGGTCGCGGCTCATTGCGGATATGATTTGCGGAATCATCATCATGCGCTGGCCGACGCCGAAGCCTGTGCCGTTATTGCGCGACGGATTTTGTGACATTTGTCGGTCTGCCTTGCCCGGTTTATCATCGAAACGGAGATGTGCCATTCGGAAAAATGATGACGCTATATAAAAAATCACTACCTTTGCGGCGTTATTATAAAATTGACCGGAATGGAATATAATATATGTGATTTTGAAATAATGTCGCCTGTCGGATCGTATGAATCGCTTATGGCTGCCATACAGGGCGGGGCGGATTCGGTGTATTTCGGTATTGAAGGACTGAATATGCGCTCGCGTTCGTCGAATAACTTTACGACGGACGACTTGCATAAAATAGCTTCTGTTTGCCGGGACAACGGGATTAAGAGTTATTTGACGGTTAACACGGTTATGTACGGCGAGGATTTGCCGCTCATGCGCCGCATTACGGATGCTGCGAAAACGGCCGGCGTATCGGCGATAATCGCTTCGGATGTGGCGGCGATGACTTATGCGAACAGCACAGGACTGGAGGTACATCTTTCCACACAGCTTAATATTTCCAACATCGAAGCGTTGAAATTTTACGCCCGGTTTGCAGATGTTGCAGTGCTGGCGCGCGAGCTTAACCTCGAACAGGTGCGTTCGATATATGACGACATTCATGCCCGGCAGATAAAAGGTCCGGGCGGCGAACTTGTCCGTATTGAAATGTTTTGTCACGGAGCGCTTTGCATGGCGGTTTCCGGCAAATGTTACCTTAGCCTGCACGAGATGAATGCATCGGCAAACCGTGGCGCATGTATGCAGATTTGCCGTCGCGGTTATACGGTTAAAGACACGGAAACGGACATCGAACTGGATATTGATAACCGGTATATCATGTCGCCGAAAGATTTGAAAACTATTCATTTCATGAATAAGATGATGGATGCGGGCGTTCGTGTGTTCAAGATCGAAGGACGCGCCCGCGGGCCTGAATATGTGCGCATCGTAACCGAATGTTACAGGGAAGCGGTGACGGCATATTGCGACGGCGCTTTTTCGGAAGAAAAGATTGCGGCCTGGGACGAACGCCTGAAATCCGTCTTTAACCGTGGCTTCTGGGACGGTTACTATCTCGGCCGGCGCCTTGGGGAATGGAGCAGCCGCTACGGTTCCCATGCGACGCGGCGCAAAGAATACATCGCTAAAGGGATTAATTATTTCAGCGACATACAGGTTGCCGAGTTCGAAATGGAGAGCGGTTCGCTAAAAGCAGGCGATGAAATACTTATCACCGGTCCCACTACGGGCGCTTTATTTCAAACCGCGGAAGAAATACGGGTCGAACTGAAGCCCGTTCGGGAAACGGTAAAAGGCGAACATTTCTCAATCAAAACGAACGCAAAAATACGCCCGTCGGATCGCATGTACAAAATGGTACCGACGGGAAAAAACAGGTTATGATTATGCCGGACGCGCTTAGTTGTGGCCGGAAAAATATTTCATGAATTGCGAACGCTCATACAAAGAGGGATTTTCCGCATTGGAAAAGCTTAGTTTTCCCCGAAATTCGGATACGGATGCGTATTTCGATTCGTTCATCCATTCCTCGATTCCGTCCGATATCCGGGGGATAATATCCTTGCCGTTTTTGTAGATAACGCTGCATAGCTGGACTGTAGTGGCGCCTGCCAACAGACATTTTACCACATCCGTCCAAGCGTGTACGCCGCATGACGAAGATATGGGAATACCCGGTACGATTCCCGAAACGAGCGCCGTCCAGCGTAGCGTGTCGCTGAGATCCGGCGGACTGCTGAATACCGGCCCCGACGTAATCTGCATTTTCCTTATATCAATATCCGGCATGTAATACCGGTTGAACAGGACAACGCCCTGCGCTTCATGCAATTTAATCCGTTTGACCAAACCGGGTATATTACCGAACCCTTTTCCTATCTTCATGATTACGGGAATGGAAACCTGTTTCCTCACTTTTTTAAGGATAGATATGTACAGGTCATATATTTCGTTAGCCTGTGTATCCGGATCGGTACACAGATAGAACACATTCAGTTCGAGCGCGTCGGCTCCGGCTTCTTCAATCTGTTTCGCAAACTCCGTCCACGCGTTGGCTTTGTAACAGTTGATACTTGCAATGACGGGTATCGTACAGACAGATTTCGTTTCTTTTATCAACGATAAATATTCCTCTACCTGATTGGCTTTTAAGTAGTTTCTTATATAGTCGGAGGCTTCGGGGGAATCCGACGGATGTAATAATGAATCGCTTTGCATTTCAATCTGTTCTTCAAACAGTGATTTCAGGACGACAGCGCCTGCGCCTGCGTCTTCCAGTTCTTTGTTTTTTTTAGCACTGTTTGTGAGGCCGGAACTCCCGATAATCAATGGATTACTTAGCGTTAATCCGGCATATTCTGTTTCTAACCGTATCATAGTTTCTGTTTTTTTTAATAATAATCACACAAATATAAGACACTTTTTCGATAAAACAAATTTTTATTTTATACCGCACCGTTGAATTTTCAAATAATATTGCATACCTTTGTTCCACACTAAACAAGGCAAATAAATAAAAAAATAATGCAATGAAAGAATATATTTTCAAATTTGAGATGAAAGTGCGTGATTATGAATGTGATCTGCAGGGTGTGGTCAATAATTCCAATTATCAGCACTATATGGAACATACGCGACATGAGTACATGGAGGCGCTTGGCGAAAATTTCGGGAGACTGCACGAAAAAGGCATTGACGCTTTTGTGTCGAAAGTGGAAATCAAGTTTAAACATTCCTTGCGCAGCGGGGATAAATTCCTGTCGTGCATGAATATCAGGCGTGAGGGGATAAAACTTATCTTTGAGCAGGATATCTACAGGATGTCCGATGATATGCTCGCCACTTCGGGGAAAGTGGAGGTCGTGATCGTTGAGAACGGGAAACTTACCCGTGGCGATTATTTCGATCAGATAATTACATCTTTAAAATAGTCTTTTTCTATGGTTTCCGGCGAATCTTTATATCTGGTGGGGCTTACCGTTTTGAAAGGAGTAGGCGATGTGTTGGCGCGTCATTTGTTGCAATATTTCGGTTCGGCGGAAGAAATTTTTAAAGCTAAACGGCAGTCGCTGGAAAAAGTTCCGGGGATAGGCGGCTATACTGCGGAACAGATCGAAACAGCCAGGGCGGAGGCATTAAAACGTGCGGAAAAAGAGTTGGTTTTTGTTGATAAAAACAAAATCAGTCTTTATGCATGTACGGATGATAATTATCCCGAACGCCTCAGGGAATGTCAGGACGCACCGGTTGTTTTTTATTATAAAGGAACGGCGGACGTAAACGCGGCAAAGATAATAAGTGTAGTCGGCACGCGCCGTATTACCGGTTATGGGCGTGAATGGACGGAGGCGCTTATGACAGATCTGGCAGGCATGTTCCCGGATATTGTCATTGTCAGCGGACTGGCTTATGGCGTTGATGTCTGCGCTCATCGCAATGCCCTGAAAAACAACCTGCATACCATCGGTGTGCTGGCTCACGGATTAGACCGGATTTATCCGGCGGCGCACCGGAATACGGCCGTTGAAATGCTTGACAGGGGAGGCTTGCTCACCGAATTTATGAGCGGCACAAATCCCGACCGGGAGAACTTTCTCCGCCGTAACCGCCTCATCGCCGGATTGTCGGATGCAACGATCGTTGTCGAATCGGCCGAAAAAGGAGGGTCGCTCGTAACGGCTGATATTGCATTTTCTTACGGTCGCGACGTATATGCCTGTCCCGGACGGGTGAAGGACGAATATTCCGCCGGCTGTAACCGGCTGATACAGATGAATAAGGCCGGTCTTATAGGTTCGGCAAGGGATCTTGTGATGTCTTTATGCTGGGATGTTGACGCGAACGTTGCCAGCAGGCAGTATGCATTGCCTTTCACGGAAAAGCCCGATCATCCCGTGATACGGCTGCTGACCGATAAAGGGGAGTTTCATATTAATCAGCTTGCTCTGGAAATGAATTTGCCCGTGCATGAACTTATGCCCGTATTATTCGAACTTGAACTTGGAGGACACATCAAAGCTTTACCGGGAGGTGTTTATAAACTGTGCTGAACGACCGGGTTTGTTCCGGGAAATACGCAAAAACAATTAAAGGTTGTCTCGCGACAACCCCTAATCAATTTTGTTAACCTTAAATCTAATACTATTATGAAAAAACCACGATGCAAAGATACTGCCCCACCCATAACTACACAAAGCTTTACGAATAAATAATGTTAAATAAAAATACACGCAAAGCCAAAAAAGGTTACTCTTTTTTTAAATCGCATCCGATTTGTAAAATAAGTGCAAAAATTGCATGTTTGATTTATTCTTTAACGTGCAAATGTGCGGTATAAGAAGGCCTGTTATTTAATCATAATTCATGTTTCGCGGTTGCCGGTGCATGGAAACATAAAAGGCCATACTTGTCGTACGGCCTTTATGTCCATTATTTATGAAGAAATGCTCCTGATTAATCTTTAAATTTGGCGGAAAGAAATTCGCGGTTCAAACGGGCGATATTGGTTACCGATATTTCTTTCGGACATTCCGTTTCGCAGGCGCGAGTGTTCGTACAGTTACCGAATCCCAGTTCATCCATTTTCGCGATCATTGCTTTGGCGCGGCGGGCAGCTTCAACTTTTCCCTGCGGGAGGAGCGCCAGCTGGCTCACCTTTGCCGAAACGAACAGCATGGCCGAGCCGTTCTTGCACGCCGCCGCACAAGCTCCGCAGCCGATACAGGCTGCCGCATCCATGGCCAGATCGGCGTCTTTCTTGGGAATCGGAATCGCATTTGCGTCGGGGACGCCTCCGGTGTTTACCGAAACGAACCCCCCGGCCTGTATGATCTTGTCGTAAGCCTGACGGTCTACGGTAAGGTCGCGTATAACGGGGAATCCGGCCGAACGCCAGGGTTCGACGGTTATCGTTTCGCCGTCTTTGAACTTGCGCATGTGAAGCTGGCACGTCGTCACGGCCGAATCCGGTCCGTGCGGGTGTCCGTTGATGTAAAGAGAACACATGCCGCAGATACCTTCGCGGCAATCGTGGTCGAAGAATACAGGCTCTTTGCCTTCGTTTATCAACTGCTCGTTGAGCACGTCAAGCATCTCGAGGAATGAACTTCCCTGTGATATTCCTTTAAGATGATAGGTCTCGAATGCGCCTTTTTCTTTTGGTCCTTTCTGGCGCCATACTTTCAGTGTTATATCTATATTTTTATCCATGGCTCTTTTTAATTTTTATAGTTTCTCTGTTGACGTACAACAAATTCATAGTCAAGATTCTCCTTAATCATGACAGGGTCTTTGTCATCGCCCTGATATTTCCAGCATGAGACGTATGAGAATTTGTCGTCATGACGAAGCGCTTCTCCTTCTTCCGTCTGGTGTTCCACACGGAAATGTCCGCCGCATGATTCTTCGCGGTTCAACGAATCGTGCGCCATGAGCATTCCTATTTCGATAAAATCGGCAAGACGCAGTGCTTTTTCAAGCTCAACATTCAAATCGCCTGCCTTACCCGGAATCCTTACATTGCTCCAAAATTCTTTTTTCAAGGCTTTAAGCATTCCGATCGCTTCCTTAAGTCCCTGTTCATCGCGAGCCATACCGACATGATCCCACATGATGTGTCCGAGTTCCTTATGAATGTTGTCGACCGAACGTTTTCCCTTTATGCTCATCAGTTTGTTGATGCGTTCGTCAATCTGTTTCTCGGCCTCTTCAAATTCGGGAAGATTCGTGCTGAAACGCGGTACCTGTATCTGGTCGGCCAGATAATTCTGTATCGTGTAAGGCAACACAAAATAGCCGTCGGCCAAGCCTTGCATCAACGCGGATGCGCCGAGGCGGTTTGCGCCGTGATCGGAGAAATTCGCTTCCCCGATGGCAAACAATCCCTTCACCGACGTCATCAGCTCGTAGTCAACCCAAATACCTCCCATTGTATAATGAAGGGCGGGGAATATCATCATCGGTGTTTCGTACGGATTGTCGTCAACAATCTTTTCGTACATCTGGAAAAGGTTTCCGTAACGCTGTTCCACCACGTCTTTTCCCAGCCGGTTGATTGCATCGGAGAAATCAAGGTATACGGCTTGTCCCGTTCCCACGCCGTACCCGGCATCGCAACGTTCTTTTGCCGCACGCGAAGCGACGTCGCGCGGAACAAGGTTTCCGAAAGCGGGATAACGGCGTTCCAGATAGTAGTCGCGGTCTTCTTCCTTTATATCCACAGGTTTCAGTTTGCCTGCACGGATCGCCTCGGCGTCTTCCTTTTTCCCGGGCACCCAGATACGTCCGTCGTTACGAAGCGATTCGGACATGAGCGTCAGTTTGGACTGGAACTCGCCATGGACAGGAATACAGGTCGGATGAATCTGCGCCATACACGGGTTTGCGAAGTATGCGCCTTTTTTATAGCACTGCCATGCGGCGGAACCGTTTGATGCCATGGCGTTTGTAGACAGGAAGAACGTGTTTGCATAACCTCCGCTCGCAATGACCACGGCATGAGCCGCATAACGCTCGATTTTACCCGTGACCAGATTGCGGGCGATGATGCCGCGTGCACGTCCGTCCACAACCACTACATCCAGCATTTCATGGCGCGTGTACATCTTCACCTTCCCTTTCCCGATCTGGCGGCTGAGTGCGGAATATGCGCCGAGCAACAGTTGCTGCCCCGTTTGACCGCGTGCGTAGAACGTGCGTGAAACCTGTGCACCGCCGAACGAACGGTTGTCGAGCAGTCCGCCGTATTCGCGGGCGAAGGGTACTCCCTGGGCTACACACTGGTCTATAATGGAATTTGACACTTCCGCCAGACGGTAAACGTTCGCTTCACGCGCACGGTAGTCGCCGCCTTTGATCGTATCGTAGAACAGGCGGTAAACGGAGTCGCCGTCGTTCTGGTAATTTTTAGCCGCATTGATACCTCCCTGTGCGGCGATAGAGTGTGCGCGGCGGGGTGAATCCTGAATACAGAAGTTCAGTACGTTAAAACCCATTTCTGCAAGCGAGGCGGCCGCGGATGCTCCTGCAAGCCCCGTCCCGATAATGATGACGTCCAAACGGCGTTTGTTTGCGGGGTTTACAAGTTTCTGATGATTTTTATAATTAGTCCACTTTTCAGCCAACGGGCCTTGTGGTATTTTTGAATTTATTTCAGACATAACTTTGATTAATTAAAAGGTACAACCATTGTTAACAGCAGCTTCCGCCACAAAGGCTTTTTGCATAGAAGGATAGCGTCACGAAAGCAAAGCCGAGGAAAATAAGGGTAGCGACAGCGTAACCGATAAGTTTCCAGCGTTTCAGCCAGACCTGATTGCTCCAGCCGACAGTTTGAATAGCGCTCCATACGCCGTGCGTCAGGTGGAACCACAGCGCTGCATACCAGATAAGGTACGCGACGACCACCCATAAATGACTGAAATAATAGCGGATAAAGGCAGCGCCGTCTTGCGGATTTACCGCAGCGCCGTCGCACAGCGTCACTTCGTGATGTCCCAACAGTTCGGCGAACATCATCTTGTACCAGAACTGGCTCAGGTGAAGAATCATAAAGCCGAGGATAACGACTCCGATCACAAACATGTTTTGCGAAGCCCAACTGACGCCTTTCGGGCGGGAGTTTACGGCGTAGCGGTCGTTGCCGCGCGCATTACTGTTTTGTAACGTAATCAGTGCAGCATAAATGAAATGGATAGCGATAATACCCACCAGCACAACCGTCGCTGCGACCGCATACCAGTTGGCGCCCAGCAACGCACAGATTGTGTTGTAAGCATCGGCCGAGAATACCGCCGCCACATTCATGGATAAGTGAAACAGCAAGAATAGCAACAGTACGACGCCTGTGATACTCATTACTAATTTCCTTCCGATAGAGGAATGAATCAACCACATAAGAATTAAATTTTAGTTATTATAATGTTTAAAAGTTCCTGTTTTAAAGGCGCAAAGATACTATAAAATAGAAATAAAAAACAAACGATT
>JAITDQ010000352.1 GCA_031282485.1 Tannerella sp.
AAAGAGAACAAAATTTTCTTTGAAAAGATAACAAAAGCCATCGACCGCAACATGAACAACCCCGACTTCTCGACCGAACATCTGGCAAAAGAACTCGGCCTGAGCGCCCGCCACCTGTATCGTAAACTGAAAGGCATCACGGAACAGACGCCGGCAAACCTGATAAAAGAATACAAACTCACAGTCGTAGAAAAACTACTCCTGACAAGCAAAAATTCCGTTGATGAAATCATGTACATGGCCGGCTTCAACAACCGCGGCAGCTTCTACCGCCTTTTCTCCCAAAAATTCGGAATGACGCCCAAACAGTACCGCGAAACCAAAATTAACGAAGACGTCAAATGGTAACAAAAAGAGTTGCCGTCCGCAGGGACAGACAGCAACTCCGGTATAAAGTTTTATTTTTCCGGTTCGATTTCCAGCAGTTCAACTTCGAAAATCAGTGTTGAATAGGGCGGGATGTTGCTTCCCTGTCCCACGGAGCCGTAAGCCAGTTCCTGGGGGATGTATAACTCCCATTTCGAGCCGGCGGGCATCATTTTCAGGGCTTCCGTCCAGCCTTTTATTACCTGGTTGACGCGGAATGAACCGGGCGCATTGTTCTTGTACGAACTGTCAAATTCCGTCCCGTCAATGAGCGTGCCCCGGTAATTGACCTTAATTTTTGACTTTTCACCCGGAAGCTCGCCCTTCCCTTCCGTGATGATTTTGTACTGCAAACCGCTCGGGGTGGTCATTACGCCGGCCTTGTTTTTGTTGTCCGAAAGGAACTTTTCATTGGCGGCGATGCTTTCCGCATATTTTTCCAGCTTATACCGCTCCTTTATTTCGCTCATCTTACTCTGGCTATACGTCTGGGCGCTTATAATGCTCATGTCGTTATACTTCCTGACGCCATGATAAAAACCGGCAAGGACGGCATTCCGGTTTATCGTCATGCCGGAATCGCCCATAAAAACATCCCGGTTAACATTATCCACCCACTGGTTGTTTATAAGATGCGCGATACGCATGCCTTCGAGATATGCCACATCTTTGGGTGAATAGTTTTTAGCCCCGTGCCTGAAGCCTTTGTAAAATTCATCCATATAAGCCGTATCCACGCCGGCCTGCATCACAAGATAATTCTTGATTCCGTCGGCACGCGATACGCCGAAATAATACGACATCGTATCGACATCCGTTTTCAATCCCGAACTTGAGGGAAATGACGTACATGCTCCCACTCCACACATCACAACAATAACAATTAAAACACTTACTCTTTTCATGTCTACATTTTTTATTTTAACAATTATCTTACAGTAAATAAATTTCACCGCGCAAAAGTAAAAAAAAACATTTTTGATTGTACCCGAATTTCCATAGAATCCCGCCAAAATTGCATCATTTAAAATTTATTGAACAGATTTAATGATTCATGCCGCATGGCCCGTTTACGTTTATTTTAGATTGCAACAGCGTTATTTCAATTCGTACAGGCAGAGAACGAAATCTCCGTTTTCGATGTGATCTTTCACATCCTGAGGCAAATCAACGGATTGAATATCTTCGTACATGCCAGGGTATATATACGAAACGAGGGTGTTTTCATAACACCATAAAATAGCATCAGTCCTTTTTTCTCTCTGATTTAAAATGTATAAACAATTTTCGATTCTGTCCACGATGAAAGATTTACCTGTTCGTTCATCAAATAATATCCCTGCCATATATTTGTCATTAATTAATACAATATTGCTAAGGCAGCTATACCGTTTGAAATTTTCCCAGTTTTCTTCTATATTCTTTCTTTCATTTTTCGGTACGTCTCTACTGCCGAAATCGAAAAAGTAAGCTTTTAAAGGTTTTCCTTCGTTCGAAAATTCGTAAACAAAATTATCGATAGTCTTGTGATACAATATTCTATCCTCGAAACACGTAAAAGTGCTAATTCCTATAACCATATTTTCATCAACATACTCGTCGAATTGCAGGTACGCTTCCTCCGTTTTAAATTGATCATCGGTTATCACGATTTTGTTTGAAGCATTATTGCCTTTATTCCAGCTTGAAAGTGCGAAAATAAACCTGTCATTCACAAGAGGATGAATGTGATCCATGTTAAAGGGCAACTTTTTCACGGAAACAAATTTGAAATCCCTGTCAAAAGCAAATAATCTGTGGTTTCCTCCGCTCCCGTCCAAAAAATAAATGTTTCCATCATCGCTTACACAAAAATCGTGTATTCTCAGATAGTCTTCCGGTCCTTGTCCCTGGTTGCCGACTTTGCCCAGTCCTGCGCCGGTAGAATCAAATACCACTAATTTTCTTAAACGTACATCCAAAATAAAGATTCTATTATTCGCTATTTTTAGAATATTGATATTTTTAAACAGCACATCGTCGAAAGAGCCGTCTAACTTCACATAGCTTACATTCTTTATTATGCTTTCGGGAATGTTACCGGTTTCAATCCTTTTAAAGGATGAAAAATCTATTGTTTCGGTTTCGATGTTTAACGGCGCTCGAACGGTTTCGTTCTTGCAAGTCGAACAGACCAGCATAAACGCAAAAAGGACTGTAATTGATTGAATATTTCCGGTTTTCATGTTTACTTGCTAATTTTTGCCCGTAAAGATAAGAATAATTTTTTAACAGCCAACACACAGGTAGAAAATTTCGTCCGGAAAAGATTCTATGAA
>JAITDQ010000365.1 GCA_031282485.1 Tannerella sp.
CACCTCGAAAAACAGCGATAATCGTTTTGTTTTTATCCATAATGATTTTTGTCGGATAAGCTTCTACTGCATATTTTACCGCGACATTATCCGAACCGGCATTGATGACTTGCGGCCATATCGGTTGATGCTCATCAACAGCTTTTTTCCAGTCTTTTTCGGTATCATTACATGCAATCCCAATAAATTCGACTTTCCTGCCGTATTTTTGGTAATATTCCTTCATTTTCGGTATGCCCGATATACAGGGTGCGCACCAGCTTCCCCAGAAATCCAGAACGACAAAGTCGGCATTAACGGAATAAAGCGATAACGCCGAGCCGTCGATAACCGGTAAGGTAAAGTCCGGCGCAATATTTCCCGGCCGTATTTTAAATTTATTTTCCATCACCTGCATATAATCATTATACCTGTTCAATTGATACTCCATCAACGTTTTGAATAAGCCATTCCTTGCCGCAGGCGACAGCCGGCTGTGATATTTGGCAATTGTATCCAGTGCAAGTTGAGACAGATAATATGCACTCAATTCTTTGTCGGGATTGTTCAACAGATAATTTATTTCAGCGTTGTTCACCGGTTTCAATGCTTCTGATCTTTCCGCAAACAGGCTGTCTGTTAAAACGCGATCTCCTCTGAAATATAACAAAGAATCCAGCTGAAGTTCTATCTGTTTAAAGGCTTCCAGATTTCTCAGCACATTATCGCGAACCAAACTGTAATCATAATTAAATTCATCACCTGTTGCCCGGTAAGCAACAGAATTTTCAGTAAGCACGCCATTGATTTTAATTTTCTTACCCGGATACCACAATAGCGTTATCCGGTTTGAAGAAGGCAAATACATCCCTCCTGTTAACCGTTTGTAAGCGCCTTTACGGGGATATATAAACAGCATGGAAGTATCCTGATATTCGGGTTCATAATGAAACCGGTCATTAACAGCAACAATTGTATCATACAATATTAGCGGTTCCAAAGTAATTGAATCGGGAAACGGAAAAATCGTGATAAACAATGTATCATCCCCTAAATTCCGGATCTCGGCATCTATACGGCCTGTCTGCCGGCATCCTGCAGTGCCCGTTAAAACGATAATGACGAATAATAATATTTTTTCATATCCTGATTATATAATTTTTCTGCAATTTTCACGTACATGACGGTAAAAAAAGTTTTTTTGATGTTTTCAATCGAACAGTTCCTGCAGGATTTTTTTCATTTCTTCCGGCGTTGCATTGACTGCCAAAAGATTTCCCCGGTCATCAACCAGAAATTCACCGCCGCCGGCGTTGCCTATCCCGAATTTTGTCCAGATGCCATGCGCATCGTTCAGCTCCAGAAGGTTTATCCACGGATAGTGATCCTTTTCCAGCGCCATATCCATTGCTTCTTTCTTCTGTTCGCGTGCGATGCCTACGACCGTAAAACCTTTGTCCTTATACATTTCATAAACCGGAATCATCTGTCGGCCATGATTCCGGCAGGGGCCGCACCACGACGCCCACAGATGTACAAGCGCAACTTTGCCCTTTATCAATTCCGACAGCCTGACGTCCTTGCCGGTGTTCACATCCCGAGCCGTTACATCGGGACAGGGTTTGCCCGTTTGTATAGCTGCGGCCTGTACGTAACTTTGTATCAGTGAAGTGTACGGGTGATTGGGGTATTTTTTTTCGTATACATCGTGAAAAACAGCCAGCAAGGGCGACACATCCCGATTCCGGCGTTTCTGTTCAATCCCTCTGCGTATATTTTCCACCAAAAGCGTATACCCCGTAATATCCGGATGTTCCTTTGCATATTCCAGCAGTTTGTCCACATACACCGTTTGGTATATCATCTCACTTTCTTTATTCAACGCCGTCGCTTCCTCGCTCAACATCTTCCCTTCCTTCTCTAATTGAGAAATACGTTCGTATAATGCGTATCGTTTGGATGTAGTGTCATTTGCAAGCGTTTCCAACTGTTTATAAATCTCGCCGGCTTCGGGAGTATAATACCGTTTTTCATTATACAACTGTTGCCATTTTTCGTTCAGCGTTTTATAAGCAGGCTCCATTTCTTCGTTCAGCGCCTCCATCACCGCATTATAAGCTTCGGTATGTTTACCTCCTTTTATGGTATTATGCATCCATTCATTTTCATTATTCAGCGTAAATTCCAGCGTTCCCGATTCGGCAATGAAAAAAACCGGGCGCCAAGCAGCTTTCCGTGCTTCATCGTAAAATATCAATTGATAAGCTTCTTCGAAATTCGCATGGAGGGTGTATTCAAATTTCCCGTCGAGTATGGGAATATAAGTCACTTTTGCCGTCCGGAAATCTTCACCTGCTTTAAGCAGCAGGAGCCGGTTACTTTGAGGCCGGTCAATCACCTCCCCTTTCAGCAGGCATCGCACCGGTTCGGTATGTTTGACTTCATACAATTTAATGCCGGTTATGGTCTCGTTATTCTCATCCAAATCAATATAATCCACCACTTTCTCGTTTCTGTCGACCGGTTCGAAATAAAGGACAAACGACACCGTACCGGATTCCGGCATAAACACTTCCTTGTCCAATTGAAATCCTGTGCAGTCAAGTAATTTGTAGGTTTTCCCTTTCCTGTCCCTCAATTTGCCTTTGGACGAAAGGTATACCCAATAATTGGGCAGATTGTAAACACTGGCGTACACAATGGTTGCCGTATCGGTGCGTTCGATTTTGGAGATAATCATATAATCCGCATCGGTGGCATCGAACTCGGGGTTAATAATAACGGTCTCATTCCCACAGCCCGTAAAAAGCGCGGAAAACAGTGCAACCGCAAAGATTGTCGAAATAATAAGAGTTATGCGTTTCATTTTTGTATATGTTATTAGATATTATTTCCGCACAAAATTACATGAATATTTCGGATTTCCAAGAACATGAAATGAAAATTTTTTTACAGAGGAAAGGTGACGGAATATCCCGGATAAATATCAAACCGGGTGATTTGGAAATCACAGGATTTTCATGTAATTTTGCCGAGTGATAATTTATCCGGTGCGAAAGTTGTAAAAAAAGTGAACGCCGGTTGGATATGAAAATCTTTTTAAACAACAATAAATATGAATGTATTGCTAATCAATGGAAGTCCGCATAAAAACGGATGTACCTTCACGGCCTTGTCCGAAATTGCCGGTGAACTGGAAAAGCAGCGTATCGAAACACGTATTTTCCATATCGGGACAAAAGCTATCCGGGGATGTATCGCCTGCCGGAAATGTACGGAAACCGGGTATTGCTCCTTTTCGGATGACCGGGTCAACGAATGTATTGATTTGATAAAAGCGGCGGACGGCATCATTATCGGTTCGCCGGTCTATTATGCCTCTCCCAATGGCGCCTTACTCGCATTCCTTGACCGGACGTTTTACGCCGGCGGCGGCTCTTTTGCATGGAAACCGGCTGCCGCCATCGTCAGTTGCCGTCGCGGGGGCGCCGCCTCTGCCTTCGACGCATTGAACAAGTACTTCACCATTTCAAGCATGCCGGTCGTATCGTCCCAGTACTGGAACGCAGTCCACGGCAACACGCCGGAAGAAGTCCGGCAGGATTTGGAGGGCTTACAAATCATGCGAACATTAGGGCAAAATATGGCCTGGCTGCTGAAATGCATCGACACCGCCAAATCAAGTGTCCCGTACCCTGAAAAAGAAGCCATACGCCACCGGACAAATTTCATCCGATAACTGAAATCCACATTCGAGCGTTACGGCCGACAACTTTGCGAAACCCTCTCGTACATTCCCGGGTTCGGATCTTATTAATCACAGAACAACCGTTTTATAAACCTGTTTTTGTGAGGAATTATTGTTTA
>JAITDQ010000253.1 GCA_031282485.1 Tannerella sp.
CGATTGTCATCGTAAGCATTACCAGCATGGAAGTTAATTTCTTTGTTTTCATTTCTGTTCCTCCTCTAAATTTTTTTTGTTTAAAAAGCCTGTCATTAAATACGTTTAAAAATTAGACAGTCTTTCAAACTATTGGTTTAATTATATTATATTATTTATTCTCAAATCCTGCACTTATCAAAGTTTTTACAGCATCGTATACTGTCATATCACACCGGAGATTTTTTTCTCCGATACAAATATAGAGACTATCCTCTTAAAAACATCTATTTATATAATCTTTAACATTATCCCGATGCTATGTTCCTGTCATAAGGATGCGGATATTAACAAAAACGCTGCACGGCGCCATTTTTTTTTATATTTTGTTCAAATCACCTTTGTTTCGTATATTTGTGCGCCGAAAATATTATAAAATCCGCAATAACATCTATTACAATGACTTTTAAAACAATAAAGTATCTGTTATTCATTCTTTTAACGACATCCGTTACGGTCAGCAAAGGGTTTGCACAAGACGCCGACTGGCACGAGAGGATGAGAGATTTGCAGTATTCGCCGCGCTATTTTGGCCCTAACGCATTTCCCATACCGGAATTGCGCAGCGGACGCATCGGAACGCGGTGGGAAGCGGAATTAAGAGGGGAGTACCATGCGTATGAAGGAGATCGTACCAAAGACGTTTATGCAAGAGCCTTTATCCCCGTGGCGGAAGGACGTGCGGGAGTGGAAATCGGCTGTGTCGTATACGAATATTACAATATGACGCAGGAAACCGTCGAAGAACGACATGCCGCAGGCCGGTACTGGGAAGAGGGCGCGCAGGGAGACATCCTCGTAAGCTCTTTTTATCAATTGTTGAGAAGTGAAAAATGGGCGGATATCATGCTTGAAGCTACGCTTAAAACCGCAAGCGGCAACCGGCTGGCGGATGCGCGTTATACCGACGCGGCTACATACTGGTTTGATCTGAACATCGGACGTTATTTATACAAAAGCCCAGACGACCGGTATTCCCTGCGTATACAGGGACTGTCGGGTTTTTATTGCTGGATGACAAACGACATCGTACACAGGCAAAACGATGCGATACTTTATGCTGCCGGCATCAGCGGCGTATGCCGGAATTTCACATGGAACGCCGATATGGCCGGATTTCACGGTTATAAAAACAACGGCGACCGCCCGCTGCAACTGCGTGCAAAACTGAATTACGAATACCGGAAAAACATACTTTCCTTCCGTTACGGACATGGAATGAAAGACCGCCTTTACGACAGTTTTTCGCTGGCCTTTATAAGATGTTTCTGACCGGCCTTTCGCCTGCGACCGGAAAGCCGGGAAGCCGCGACGCCGCGACGCCGGAGAGTGAAACCCGGCCTAATCCTGAAACGCCTCGACTTCTTCAACGGTTCGTGGTATGCGTTTGCCCAAAAGACGGGCGCCTGTTTCGGTAATCAGATAATCTTCTTCATTGCGTATGCCTCCGAAACGCCTGTATGTTTCAATTTTATCGTAATTTATGAAATCGGCAAACTTTTTAGCAGACTTCCACCGGTCGATAAGTTCGGGTATGAAGTATATGCCGGGTTCGATCGTATGTACAAAACCCGGCTCCAGCATACGCGCCAGACGAAGGGAAGCCCGGCCGAACTGTTTGCTTTTCGGGCGGCCGTCGTATCCGACATATACCTCGCCGAGGTTTTCCATGTCATGTACGTCAAGCCCCATCATGTGACCCAAACCATGGGGATAAAACAGGGCGTAAGCTCCCGTGTTCAGAGCGTCGTCCGTATGGCCGCGCATCAGTCCCAAGTTTTTCAGGCCTTCGATCATTACTTTGGCCGAAATATCATAGACTTCTTCGAAGGTGACGCCGGGGCGAAGCGCCGCTACCGACGTATCGTGCATCGCCGTCTGAATCCTGTATATATCGCGCTGTCCGGCGGTGAATTTATGATCGGCGGGCGTCGTTGAGGACATATCGCCGGCATAGCCCGTTTCCGTTTCCGCTCCCGCATCTACCAAAAACAAATCGCCGCTTTTTATAAGATTTCCATGATAATGATTGTGGAGCGTCTGCCCGTTTACCGTCGCTATTGTGGGGAAAGACAGTCCGCAGTTGTGCGAGCCGGCTGCCGATTCTATCGCAGCGACAACTTCATACTCGCGGATACCGGGACGTATCGTGCGCATGGCCGCCAAATGCATCTCGGCCGTAACAAGACAGGCTTTTTCTATTTCGGCTATCTCTTCCGCCGATTTATAATTGCGCAGGTTTACGACAGCTTTTATGAAATCGACGGAAAACTGTTCCCCGCCCGAATGAACATTGAGCCAATTCCACAATTTCAGTTTGTGTTCGGGACGGTAAGACGGCAGATAATGTATCGTTTGGCCTTTCTGCTGCGCTTTTTTCAGATAATCCGCGATGGTGTTCAAAGGCATGAGTTCGCCGATTCCCGCCGAAGAACATTTTTCGCGAAGGGCAGGCTGAGTTCCCATCCATATAATATCGTCTATTGTCAATTCATCGCCGAATATTATTTCACGATCATCGTCAATATCCATAATCGCCGACAAACCGGCGTACGGCTGACCGAAAAAATACAGAAAAGTAGAATCCTGACGATAAGGATAGGTATTACCGGCATAATTACACCCGGCTTCATCATTCCCCAAAAAGAGCAGCAACCCGGAACCCAGCGCCTTTTTCAATGCCGCCCGGCGATTTATATAAGTTTCTTTACCGAACATAAGATTTGATTTTTAAAGTTATCATATTGTTATTCTCAATTTCAGCTTCCAAAATTACAT
>JAITDQ010000122.1 GCA_031282485.1 Tannerella sp.
ACAGCCATATATACTAAACCACCAATACTGTTGCTTCTGTCTATATCATAACCGGAATTTCTGCCGGGCGTTTTCCTTATTTTAGGAATATGATTAAAAGGACTTAAATAAGTTCTAACGATTCCGGCATCCGTTATTTGATAAATTTCGAAAATATCGGAACAAAATGTAGAAATAACAAATTTGGACTGTTCGATATTTGATTTAATTTTACCCTGGAAAGCTATACCTCTGTATATACCCGGTATTTCCTCATAATTAAAGGGATAATCGGATGGACAGTCAATTATATTATTTTCCGTATCAAGAACGCCGAAACGTCCTTTTTTGAAAATTCCGAGTGCAATTTTTCTATTGTTTACAATTGAAAAATGAAAAGGCATAAATTCTGCCGTATGGGGATATGATTCTCTTCTTACATTTATGTTTTCTTTCCGATTCAAAACAGATTCGATTGAAACATAAATAATCTCTCTTTTCATTCTGTTGGTAAAAACAAGTTGAGAATCTATAATTGCAACTCCGCCGGCTTCGAGAAAATCGTCCGGACCCTGCCCTCGTGTCCCCCAACTTCCCAAATAAGCTCCTTTTTCTATATCATAAAATGAAAAAAAATAGTCCGTTGCTCTGGTATCGTTCTCTGCAATTAAAATGTTTTGATATTTGTGTAGAGCTATAATGCCCGCAATTTCATCATTTTTATCCGAATAGATACTGTCGTACGCCGTTATTTTTTGAACATCACTGAAATAATTGATATCCTCATTCTGTTTTTTACAGGCAAACAGGAGTAAGACGAAGGCGGCGGCTGCAAAAATTAAACCCGGATGTTTGTTCCCGGTTGTAAATTTCCTTTTATTCAGAACGTTTTCCATGTCATTTAATATAAAATTTCGACCCAAAAGTAGTCGGTTATTTCAGATTATCCAAATAAAAAACAGTTTTTTTAATCGGAAATTAAAGACCGGCGGCGCTTCAACAATAAAAATAAATAAATATATTTTGTATTGCCTTCGGCTTGTACTATCTTTGCACTCCGAAATTAAAAAAAGTATTATGATTATAGTTAGCGGATTAGATATTCAATTTGGCAAGCGTGCACTGTTTCAGGACGTAAACTTGAAGTTTGTGCCGGGAAACTGTTATGGGATTATCGGGGCGAACGGCGCCGGTAAGTCTACTTTCCTGCGCGCCATTAGCGGCGACCTTGAGCCGACACGCGGAACGGTTTCGCTTGGCCCGGGCGAACGCCTTTCGGTTTTGTCGCAGGATCACTTTGCCTTCGACGAACATACGGTTCTTGATACGGTTCTGATGGGGCATACGACCTTGTGGGAGATAATGAGTGAAAAAAATGCGATATATGCTAAAGCGGATTTTACGGACGAGGATGGTATTCGCGCCTCGGAGCTGGAAGAGAAATTTACGGAGATGGAAGGCTGGAACGCCGAAAGCGATGCGGCGGCGTTGCTGAGCGGCCTTGGCATAAAGGAGGAACTGCACGGCAAACTGATGAAAGACCTTAGCGGGAAACAGAAGGTGCGCGTGCTTCTTGCGCGTGCGCTGTTCGGCAAGCCGGATAACCTGCTGCTCGACGAACCGACAAACGACCTCGACCTCGATACGGTTGCGTGGCTGGAGGATTATCTTTCCAATTTCGAACAGACCGTCCTTGTCGTAAGCCACGACCGCCATTTCCTGGATTCTGTCTGTACGCATACCGTGGATATTGATTTCGGGAAACTGAAACTTTTCGCCGGCAACTATTCCTTCTGGTACGAATCGAGCCAGTTAGCCCTTCGCCAGCAGCAGCAGCAGAACAAAAAGGCGGAGGAGAAGAAGAAGGAACTGGAAGAATTTATCCGCCGTTTCAGCGCGAATGTGGCTAAATCGAAGCAGACTACCAGCCGCAAGAAGATGATCGAGAAGCTGAATATCGAGGAGATTGAACCTTCGTCGCGCCGTTATCCGGGCATTATCTTCACGCCTTCGCGCGAGCCGGGTAACCAGATACTTGAAGTCAGCGGACTGACAAAGACAGCCGGCGGGGAAGTATTGTTCAAAGACCTGAATTTTAACGTGGAGAAAGATGACAAGATTGTTTTCATCAGCCACGACCCGCGTGCGATGACGGCGTTTTTCCAGATTATAAACGGCGAGGAAGAGGCCGATTCAGGCGTCTACAAATGGGGTCAGACGATAACAACCGCCTATCTTCCGCTCGACAATGCGAAGTATTTTAATTCCGATTACAACCTGATTGAATGGCTGAGTCAGTTTGCAAAAGATACGAACGAAGTGTTTCTGAAGGGATTTCTGGGACGCATGCTTTTCTCCGGCGAAGAACTCCTGAAGAAAGTGAGTGTGCTGTCGGGAGGCGAGAAGATGCGCTGCATGATTTCGCGCATGATGCTCCGGGATGCGAACACGCTTGTTCTTGATACGCCTACGAATCATCTGGATTTGGAATCAATTCAGGCGTTTAATAATACGCTTGTCAATTTTAAGGGGAATGTGCTGTTTGCGAGCCACGACCACGAATTTATCCAGACGGTGGCAAACCGCGTTATCGAACTTGCGCCGAATGGAATTATTGATAAGATGATCGAATATGATGACTACATTTCCGATCCGGAAATCGCTCAGTTGCGGGAGAAAATATACGCAAGCTGATGCAACGGATCGCCGTTTCCCGGTTACAGCAATAAATCCTGTAATTCTGTAAAGTCCTTTATTATACAGGGATGTTCGATTGTTTCATCCCTGTCGTCCCAGCCTTTGCCTTTCAGCCATATCGACGGGCAACCGAGCGTGCAGGCCGGATGAATGTCGTTTTTATAAGAATCCCCGATGATGACCGTTTCTTCGGGACGCAGGCCGAGGGCTTCTATTCCTGACAGATAAATCGCCGGGTCAGGTTTCCGTATCCCGGCTTCGGCCGATTCAATCACGTGCTTGAAATAACGGCTGAGGCGAAATTCGTCAAGTACGGTTCGCAGGTTCCCGTAGAAATTCGACACGAGAACGGCGGGGTAGCGTTGCGTCAGGCGGTCTAATACGTTCGAGGCTGCGAGCGTCGTCCGTACGGTGTCGGCATGGCAGGCGTCCGCTATTCTTTCCGCCAAAGACATGTCGCGTATGTTCAGGATTTCGAACTGGAGCGACAGTTTTATGCGCAGCACCTCCCTGAACGTATGATCCGGACGTATGACCGCCCGGCTTCCCAGCGTGCGTTCAACCTGTACGTAAGCTTCGCGGAACGCATCGCGTGTCACGGGTACGCCGAAACGTTCATAAGCGCGACGGATGACTTCGCCCCAGTGTACGCCGTTTGTGTCAATCGTTCCCCCGTAGTCGAAGATTAAACCTTTTGCAGATGTTTTCATATTTATGCAGCATGTATATGAGCAGGATGTTCAGAACCGTCACTTCGAATACGAAATATATCCAGGGCAAGCCGGCAAAAAGGGATGCGAACAGGGCGAACGAACGGGTGTTGAACGACAGGATGTTCGTGTATTTCATCATCGGACGGCTCCGAAGGCGAAATTCTTCGCCGACGCCGGACGGTAGTTCGCTGTCCCCGAATTTTTCTTTCATGGTCGCCCGCAGATTCTGGAGTTCCGGCGTCCGGTCTTCCTGGTCTTTTGTATAGGAGGTATAATAGGTCAGGTAGAATTTCTCGATGAAGTTGTTTTTCCATGTAAGGGATTTCAACTGTTCTTTAAGGACGCTGTAATCGTCGAGTTCGCTTCTGCTTTTTCCTTTGACGATCAGGAGGTGGAAATTGCGCAGATAATCGGCCATGGCGGCCTGTTTGCCGTGGAAATATCCGGTGACGGCGGCCAGCAGCCAGATCCATAATCCCCACGTGGGAGTAAGCCGCAAACATATTCCCGCATAAATGGAGATGAACCAGAACTCGCCGGCGGCGCCGTCGAGTATGCGGCCGGCACGCGAGTATTGCCCCGTCATGCGCGCCAGCTGTCCGTCCGCGCTGTCGTATGTGTTTGCCCATATCAGCAGGAGCATCCCGACGATGTTCAGCCGGAGATCGGTGAAATAAAACATGACGCCCGATGCGATGCCTGACAGGATGGAAAACAGGGTGACTGTGTTCGGACGGATTTTCATCCTTTTGAAGAACAGCGCCCAGCAATATCCTGCCGGACGGTAAACGAGGAGGTCGATCCATTCTTCCGTGTCCTGCGATTTGAGTGTGTTCTGAAATGTCGATGTTGAGAGCTTCATTTTTAATTGAGAATTGAAAATTGGAAGTTGAAAGTTGGGGGTGAATTTTTTTTATGATTTTATTATTTCGATTGTTCTGTCGCCGATGGCCTGTATGGCTTCTTTGCGGCAGGGGGCGAACGACGGCCAGTCGTTGAAGTCGATTATGCGTATGACGCCGTCGGGCGAGATGATGCAGTCGCCGCCGTAGACGGTGATCTGTAACACTTCGGCGGCTTTCCGGCAGATGTCGCGCAGCTCGTCTTCGCGGAAAGGGATGCTGTGAACTTTCCCGTTTATCTTTTCGAGTCCGAATTTGCTGTGACTGTTTTCGAAAGGATAAAACCGGTAGAAAAACGGAGAACCGGCGACGCCGTAGAATTTTATCAGGTCGCCTTCGAGATGCTTGTTTATGACGACCCGCTTTATGTCGCGCAGGGCGTATTCGGCGAGCATCTCCCGGACTTCTTCGGGATGGCGCGCGTAGGAGACGTCTTCGCGGTGAATGGCGTGGAAATCCCCGCGTTTGAGCCAGCACGATGTGAAGTTGCGTTCTTTGAGCAGCGCGACGACGTCGTCGCCGGCGGTGTCGACGATGAGGCTGTCCGGGTGGGGGATGTCGTTTTCGGTCAGCAGTTGTGTCATGCGTTCGCGCCGGCAGTTTTCTATTCCGAATGCGGAATTGACAGCCCGGCAGCCTTCGTTTTCCCAGTGTTGAAGGCGGTGTATGGCGTCCCGGTCGCGCATCATGGTGAATACGCGTTCCGGGTTTTCCCGTACCGTAAGGAAATGGCGTTCCGTGTGGAGGATTACTTCATAGCCTTTTTCGCTGAGATAATCGGCCGTACCGGTGAATATGGCGGAATCGTTTCCGGTATGGTTGGGCGAAAAAACGGGCGCCCGCCGGATACCTGTGAGTGTTTTTCCCGTCATCTTTTTAAAAATATTATTTGTCATCAGTTATTGGTTTAAGAAATCGTTCGGCTTTGGAGATGTCTTCCCGGTGGTCAAGGTCGATTATTTTCGAAAACGGCCAGGCGCAGAGCTTCAGGCCGTTTTCCAGAAGTTGCCGCTGATAGTTGCGCAACTTCGACATCCCGGCTTCTACGCACGCTTTCAGAACCGGGACGCACCGGTCGTTAAGGCAGTAGATGCCTCCCGATACGTAGCGCGCACCGGCAGGGGCGTCGTCATGGAAAGCGTGTATCGACAGTTGCCGGTCTGTCGTCACATAAAGCGGCTTCTCGTCGTCGACGTAGTCCGTGACGGCCATCAGTCCGTCCGCGCCGGTACGTTCGAAAGCCCGGATATATTGCGCAAACTCGTCTTCGCGGAAGACCGTATCTACGGTGGTGAGGCAAAAGCGGCCGTTACCGATCGCAGGCAACAGTTCATAGAGGCTGTGCATCGAACTTGGCGTGCTTTTATGCAGGATGTGCAGCGGAACGGGCAGGCGGAGCCGGCGGAGATGTTCGTACACCTCCTGCATCTCAAAGTTTACAATGACGCTTACGGAATCCGCTCCGTTTGCGAGAAAGATACGGATAAGGCGGTCAATCATCGGTTCGCCGTGGAGGCAAACCAATGGTTTGGGCGTGATAACCCCCTCGTTCACAAGCCGTGACCCTTCTCCTGCCGCAATGACTGCATATTTCATTATTAAGATATTTTCCGTTTTTGAGCCGTAAAAATAGTAATTAATTTGATACTGTCAAAAAA
>JAITDQ010000244.1 GCA_031282485.1 Tannerella sp.
TTGATTTTCTTTTCCGCTTTGCCTTCATACCAGCCTTTTCCCCCTTTCAGTTCCGAGCTGAAAAATGTAACTTTTACCGAATCCGCTTCATAACGTACATTTTCGGATAAATCTTCGAACTTCATAAAGATATTTATAGAATCATTGACCGGAAATCCATTATATGAATATTCGAAATTTCCGTTTTCCTTCGTCCGGAAAGTATCCAGTATTTCATGGGTTATGATGTTTCGATCCGGTATAAAGCCGGATGTGGCGCGTTGATAGTGGTCTGCCTTGGAAACAATAACACCTATCCCCTGCAATCCGCGGTTATCCGAATCCGTCACTTTGCCGGATACGACAAATTCTGCATAAGGCGTTCCGTATTCTTCAGCGCCTCCGTTAATAATATCGCAGGAGGAAAACCCGAGTAAAGACAACAGTCCGGCTAAAGCCCAATTTGTTCCCTTGATGAATTTACGATTAAATTTTTTCATTTGTTGTAATTTTATTAGATGCAATAAAAGTTCTGAATATATAGATGTAATTTTTGATAAAAACGTTGCATGAGAATAAAAATATTTATATTTGCCGAGTTTTAATTTTGTATGTAAAAATAGAATATGACAAAGGATGATTTGAGGATTGTATTTATGGGGACGCCGGATTTTGCCGTCGAAAGCCTGCGTGCGCTTGTCGAGGGAGGATATCATGTTGTGGGCGTGGTTACCATGCCGGATAAGCCTGTGGGACGCCATGGGAGCGTACTTCAGGCGTCGGCCGTGAAGCAGTATGCCGTTTCCGCAGGTTTGCCGGTGCTTCAGCCGGAAAAGCTTAAAGACGAATTTTTTATTCGCGAACTGCAGGCGTTGCAGGCGAATTTGCAGATTGTAGTTGCGTTTCGGATGTTGCCGGAGATTGTCTGGAATATGCCCCGCTTCGGCACGTTTAATCTTCATGCCTCCCTGCTCCCCCAGTATCGCGGTGCGGCGCCGATTAACTGGGCGGTGATAAACGGGGAAAAAGAAACCGGCGTAACGACTTTCTTTCTTGCCCGCGAAATGGATACCGGCCGTATTATCCGTCAGGAACGGTTGCCGATAGCGGAAACGGACGACGCAGGAACGGTGCATGACGCGCTGATGATAATGGGCGCGAAACTTGTAACCGAAACGGTAAATCTTTTAATCGAAAAGGACGGGCATATTGAATCCATACCGCAGGAAACATTCTATGAAGACGTAAAAGATTTGCATCCTGCGCCTAAAATTTTTACGGAAACATGCCGTATAAACTGGGCGCAAACGACCGTGCGCATATATGATTTTATACGTGGACTGTCTCCTTATCCGGCTGCATGGACGGAGTTAGTCACTCCCGAAGGGAAACGTCTGCCGGCGAAGATATTCCAGACCGGGAAACGGAACGAAAATCATAACCTCATTCCCGGCGCTGTTGACACGGACGGCAAACATTTTTTAGATGTGGCAACAAAAGACGGGTTTATACGAATATTGTCGTTTCAGCTGTCGGGAAAAAAGCGGATGCCGGTGAAAGATTTTCTTAACGGCACAAAGCCGGATAATAACTGGCATGTTGAGTAATATTCAATCAATTAAATAAGTCATCGAATCCGCTTCGTTTGACGCTTTTGGAATCATCATTTTTCTTTCTTGAGGCGCATGGGTCATATTCTTCGGGAATGTCAAATTTTTCATTTTCAGAATATTTTAACTCTTTGTCGGCAAAAACCTTTTTCATGAAAAGGGCATATACGGGCAATGCCACGTTTGCACCCTGACCTTCCATTGTGTCGAAATGAATAGACCGGTCTTCTCCGCCTACCCAACAGCCGGCTACAAGGCTCGGCGTGAATCCCATAAACCAGCCGTCGGACTGTTTTTGCGTCGTTCCTGTTTTTCCGCCCATAGGCGCTTTGATTCCGTATGTCCAGCGGAGACGGCCGGCCGTACCTCCGTCAACAACGCTTTGAAGCATGCCAAGCATTTTGTAAGTTGCGTCTTCCGGCAATACTTCGTTTATTTGCGGGATAAATGTAGCAATCGTGTTTCCGTATTCATCTTCTATATGAGTTACGTAAACAGGCTCTAAACGGATGCCTTTGTTCGTAAACACGGTATATGCGCTTACCATTTCCGAAATGGAGAAGTCGGGTGTCCCGAGACACATGGCAATAACCGGGTCGATAGGGCCTTTAAATCCGTATGAACGGAGCAGGCGTTCGAGTGCATAAGGCGAAAGATGTCCCATAATATATGCGGTTACCCAGTTGGATGAATTTTGCAGTCCCCACTGTAAAGTGACTTCCTCGCCGATATTTTTATTCGTTGAGTTATCGGGCGACCATAACTTTCCCAGCTCATCCATAAGATGCTGTTGTACATGCAGCATCTTGTCGCATGGCGTAAAACCTTCGGTCATCGCTAACGAATAGACAAACGGTTTCATTGTCGAGCCTACCTGGCGGTGTCCCATTGTCACCATGTCGTACTGGAAATTTGCATAATCAATTCCGCCGACATAAGCTTTGACATGTCCGGTACGCGAATCCATTGCCATAAATCCGGTACGCAGGAACGTTTTATAATAGCGTATCGAATCAAGGGGACTCATGATCGTGTCTTTCATTCCTTCCCACGAGAAAACGGACATTTCCGTTTTTGTTTTAAATACGCGGGCGATTTCATCGTCGTCGGCTCCCGACTCTTTCATTGTTTTGTAGCGATGCGACTGGTTTACCGCACGGTTCAATATCTCATTAATCTGCCGTTCTTTTTCCTTATCGGTTGTGGAATCAAACGTGAAAGGAGCGTATTTCCGGCCTTTCTTCTCTCTGAAGAATCTGGGTTGAAGCGTTTTTCCGATATGTTCTTCAACGGCGTTTTCCGCATATTGCTGCATGCGCGAATTTAATGTCGTATGAATTTTCAGCCCGTCGGTATATAAATCAAAATGTTTCCCGTTTGATTTCACATTTTTGTTGCACCAACCATACAGCGGATTGGTTTCCCATGAAATGGAATCTTCGACATATTTTTGCTGCGACCACGACGGGTAATCGCGGCGTTCGGGTTTTTTCGCAATAAGTACACTGCGGAGGTATTCCCTGAAATAGGGGGCTAATCCTTCTTTATGGTCAATTCGTTTGAAATCAAGTTCCAGCGGCAGCAGGCACAGGGAATCGCAGGTAGTCCTGTCGAGATAACCGTATTTTTCCATTTGTTCCAATACGATATTACGGCGTCTTTTAGCGCGTTCGTTATACTTCCTCGGATTATAATAAGAAGGATTCTTGCACATACCTATCAATGTAGCCGCTTCTTCGGTTTTAAGATTTTTAGGTATCGTATTGAAATAAGTTCTTGAGGCGGACAGTATGCCGACGGCATTATTAAGGAAATCAAATTTATCGAGATACATATTTATGATTTCCTCTTTTGTGTAATATTTCTCAAGACGAACGGC
>JAITDQ010000304.1 GCA_031282485.1 Tannerella sp.
CAGTCAAGTCTGGGTTTGGGATACCTTCCCGTATATCAGGACGAACAGTTAAATTACCTGACCCGTAAATTGAACGGCTATTTAACAGGCGCATACATTTACAATAAAATGTCACTGACGGAACGGCGCCTGTGATAATTACCATTGCTGTCCGTAATCCGGTACGTGCATTCAGGTTTGAAAAATTATCCGTTGAATGTGTAAAAGCTTATGTGGATGTTCCCGACGACAGCCAAACGTTGCGGTTAATACGGATTCTGGATGCAATCAAAGATTGCCGGCATATACCCGGTACAAGTCCTCAGACGGCTTATGACAGAATTTCCAGGCTGCATGTATCACCGCTGGATTATGCAAATCTTGAAAAGTTAGTATCTTTGTCGAAAAATTACCCGCCAAAGGTCAGAAAAATACTTGGTTGCATGTTGCACGGAAACGATAAGAGAGATTTGGAAGAACAGCTCGTTGCAACCATTTGTCCTACAAGGTGGTTTGATTTATTACCGGTCTTTAACCGAATCACCTCGCTATGAGCAGAAAATAGTTCTTTTTTCCGCGCTGGACGAGCAGATATTTGCCGTTCAGCAGGCAGTCGGAGTTTATAATGGCGTCGTATTCGGTGAGTTTCTCTTTGTTTATGCTGACGCCTCCGTTTTGGGTCAGTTTGCGCATTTCACCTTTCGATGCGAAGATGGCGGCTTTATCGATACACAGGTCAACGGCTTTGATTCCTGCCGACAATTCATCGCGGGATATTTCATACTGGGGTACGCCTTCAAACACGGCTAACAGCGTGTCTTCGTCAATCTTTTTCAACGTATCGGAGGTCGCATTGCCGAACAGGATATGGGAGGCTTCCACCGCTGCGTTGTAGTCTTCCGCGGAATGTACCATTGTTGTGACTTCCTGTGCCAGACGTTTTTGCAGTGGGCGCAGATGAGGCGCTTCGGTTTGTTCTTTTTCCAGAGAGGCTATTTCTTCCCGGCTTAATGCCGTGAATATCTTAATGTATTTGGCGGCATCTTCGTCGCTTACGTTCAGCCAGAACTGGTAGAATTTATAGGGAGACGTGTAACGGCGGTCTAACCATACGTTGCCGGATTCCGTTTTCCCGAACTTCCCGCCGTCGGATTTGGTGATAAGGGGACAAACAAGTGCAAACGCTTCCGCTTCCGGCCCTAACGAGCGACGTATCAGTTCCGTTCCCGTCGTGATATTTCCCCACTGGTCGGAGCCTCCCATTTGAAGGCGGCACCCTTCGTGCTGATACAGATACAGGAAATCGTATCCCTGAAGTAACTGGTATGAAAACTCCGTGAACGACATGCCGACACTGGATTCCGCACTCAGGCGTTTCCTGACGGAATCTTTAGACATCATGTAATTTACCGTCAGATGTTTTCCTATGTCGCGGATGAAATTAAGAAACGTATATTCCTTCATCCAGTCATAATTGTTAACTAATTTAGCTGCGTTCGGCGCGTCGGATTCGAAATCAAGGAATTTGGCAAGTTGTTTTTTGATGCTTTCCTGATTGTGACGCAACGTAGTCTCGTCGAGCAGATTGCGTTCGGCCGATTTCATTGACGGGTCTCCGATCATGCCGGTAGCGCCGCCGATAAGGGCTATCGGGCGATGACCCGCACGTTGAAAATGCTTCAGCATCATGACGCCGACCAAATGTCCGATATGCAGTGAATCTGCCGTAGGGTCTATCCCCACATAAGCGGAGGTCAATTCTTTTTGTAACTGTTCTTCCGTTCCGGGCATCATGTCGTGTATCATGCCCCTCCATTTCAATTCTTCAACAAAATTCATCGTATTACTGTTTTTAGCGGTGCAAAGATAGTGTTAAATCGCGTGTAATGCAAAAAAATCATTCAATTCATCAGGGCTGACACATCTGATTATTCAGGGGCTTGCTGAGATATTTGTTATTCCATCCGGCGTTTAATCGTTTGCCTCTCAGTCCGATCCCGGTTGTTTTGCGGGTTCAGGGCAATGCGGTTAAGATCAGTTGCCGGATATTGATTTTTGAGGATTCACCGGATGACGGAATGAAAAAATGCCGCTATTGCTTCGGACAGTTTTTCTTCGGAGATGTTTAAGTCTTTTGCCAGCAGCCTGTAAATATCACGGATGTCAATGCCTTTATCGTCCGTTTCCGCGAGCAGGCGTCTTTTTTCCCAGGCCGCTTTCAGGGCTTTCGGATTGCAGTTTGCGCCGAACGACAGGTACAGTCCGGTATCCAGTAACTGCTCCGCCAGAATCTCATGGCCTCTGAACCCGTGGACGATCCACGGCAACAACGGTTTTATGGATTTGCGGACGTGCAGCAATTCGTCCCATGCTTTGACACAGTGTATGACAAGCGGTTTCCCGGTTTCTTCGGCTAAACGGGCGTGCATCAGGAACAGTTCCCGCTGCAACTTGAAACTGTTTTCGTCTTTTGCCGTTATTTTGTCTAATCCTGTTTCGCCGATAGCCACCACAGATGGCATCCGGGCATATTCCCGGACTTTCTCCATCAGGCTTTTGTCGGGATACCAGGGGTGGATGCCGGCGGAAAAATATACGCCCTTTGCCGTCGAAGGGTTTTGCCGGCCGTTTTCGCAACGATGATGCACGGAATCCTGACGCGTCCGGCACAAGAGAACGGACGGAACGGACGGTTCACGCAAATCGAGGGAGATAACGGCGATATCTTCCGGGTGTACCGGCGGTTGGTGGGAATGTATGTCGCAATATATCATTTGCCTGCATGTTTTTCGGGGAGAGGAGGGGCAGTCGGGTCAGGGTACGGGGTCGTATCCGCTTCCACCCCACGGGTGACATCGCAGGATACGTTTTATCGCCAGCAGGCTTCCTTTCAGCGGTCCGTGTTTCTTCAAAGCTTGCACGGCGTATTCGGAGCAGGTAGGTATGTACCTGCAGCTTGCCGGCGTCAATGGCGATATGCAATATTTGTAAAAATAGATCGGCAAAAGCAATATTTGTGTCAGCAGTCGTTTCATAAATTTTCTTTCCGGCGGATGATTTTAAGTGCTTTCAGCATAGCTTTCTCTATGTTTGCGTACGTTTTTACCTCATTACATATATATATACAGGCAACATGAAGCTGTTTCCCCTGTTGTCTGCACAGCCCGGAAATCTCCGTTTTGTTTAACCGGTAAACCTCCCGTATGAGCCGTTTCACCCGGTTACGCCGCACGGCATGCCGGATACGTTTTTTAGGAACGTTTATAAAAACGGAAATGCCGGACGATGAGGGCTGACCGCCATTATCCGGCAAATAGACAATCCGCAGAGGATACGACACGAAAGAATGTCCGTCGGTGAACAGCCGGTCGATGTTCCGTTTCAGACACAGCCGTTCACTTTTGGGGAAAAGATTTCTTTCAGTGACTTCCATTTTTTTTGCCTTGCCCCATTTCCTTTTTCAGATACTGCTCAAGGGCAGCCGTCATAGACGGCGCTTCCGGCGTCGGCGCTTCGATATCGAGACGTAATCCCGCATCGACGGCGGCCTTGGCCGTTGTCGGCCCGAAACAGCCGATCCGAATGTCTTCCTGCTTAAACTCCGGGAAATTTTTCAGCAGGGAAGATATACCGGAAGGACTGAAAAACACAAGCATGTCGTAGTCAAACTTTTCGTTCTCGGTGAAATTGTTGCTTACGGTGCGATACATAATCGCCGTCTTGTAGTTGATTCTTTTTCCGTCGAGAAGCGTCATAAGGTCATCCTTATGCACATCGGAAACGGGGATCAGGTATTTTTCCTTCGAATGTTTTCCGACAAGTTTCACCAGGTCTTCCTGTTTTCCGCTTTGTCCGAAGAAAATTTTACGCTTACGATATACAATGTATTTCTGTAAATAAACGGCTATAGTTTCTGTCATACAAAAATATTTCATCGTTTCGGGGATTGTAATACGCATTTCTTCACACAGTTTGAAGAAATGGTCTACTGCCGTTCGAGCTGTAAAAATAATAGCGCTGTAGTCCAAAACAGAAACCCGTTGCTGCCTGAATTCTTTTGCCGACAGGGGTTCTACTTTGATAAAAGGGCGGAAATCTATTTCCACGCCATATTTTTCCGAGATCTCAAAATAAGGAGACTTGCCCGAAGCGGGCTGGGGTTGGGATACCAACATTTTTTTGATAATCACTGCCATATATTATTTGTTTCGATAATATTATACATATAAATCAAACCCTCATATAAAAATATCAACGGTATAATTTCTTGGCTGCAAAGGTACAAACTTAAAAACAATAACCCCGTATTTTTGTAAAAAAATATGTGAATAAATCTATAAATTAGTATTGCCCTGCATATTAAATAGCTAATAATAAATGCAATATAGGCCATAAAAAAATACTCACCAACAAGCAATATCCATAAAACAGGAATATACAGGGCGATTCCCCACGTGCAAAACAGCGCCTGACAGTTCACGAACATTGTTTTATATGCATTCTGTTCTAAAAAGACATATCCGAAAATGCCGTATATGCTCCTTTTAAACAGGTAATACGCAAGCAAAACGACAAACAGGACGGCTATGACGAGGAACGTTTCCGATATATCCGGATTTATAAAAAAGTTGTATTCCGTGCTGACGAGGAAAATGAAAATGCTGCACAGAAGCAACGCCTGAAAACTCATAAAAAGATTGAGCAGAAAACTGTCTTTTTGCGTTGTGTCGAAAATGCTTTGCCTTCGTTCGTCGGCATTCATATTCGATATCATTTTGCCGAACAGGGGTACATTGAGCCTGAATATCAATGCGAATGTAGACAGTAAAATAAATACGACAAGCAACAGGACGTCGTTCGAAAACGTCGTATTATTGAGATAAATGCCGGTATATCCTTCAAAATCTGTGTTGCCCATTAATGACCGTATACTTGTTCCGGCTGCAAAGTTAGCGTTTTCTTTTGATTATTCACTCTTTGTGTTACACGATTATTTTGCCGGCCAGTACATTTTTGTAGTCTTCGCCGTTTTTTTGCAGGAGAGCAGGGATGTCAAGCCCGTACGGGCACTTCTCTTTGCAGCGGTTGCAACGGAGGCAGTCTTCCGTTTTTTTCATCTTTTCCTGCACTTCCCCTGTCAGCTGCAATGCGGCCGGCGAACGGCGCAACAGTAATGACATGCGTGCGCAGGTATTTATTTCGATACCGACCGGACAGGGCATGCAATATCCGCATCCTCTGCAAAAATCTCCCTGCAGCGCGCGTCTTTCCTGTTCGATATACTCCGTCAGGCGACGGTTCATCGAAGGCGGCGAGACGATGTATTCCAGAAACTCGTTCAGTTCGTCCAACCGCTGGATACCCCATATCGGGAGCACGTTTTTGTATTGGGCAAGAAAAGCATACGCAGCGGCGGAGTTTGTTATCAATCCCCCGGAGAGGGCTTTCATGGCGATGAAACCCATGTTGTTTGTTTCGCATTTCCTTACTAATTCAAGTTCCTTTTCGCCGGAAAGGTAGCAGAACGGGAATTGCAGGGTCTCGTACAAACCGCTGTCGATTGCTTCGTGAGCGACCGACAGGCGGTGATTCGTAATGCCGATATGCCGCACATAGCCTTTTTTTACCGCATCGGTCATCGCTTCGTAAAGCCCGCTTTCATCCCCCGGTTTCGGGCAAAAGCCCGGATTGTGAAACTGGTAAATATCCAAGTAATCCGTTTGCAGCATCCTGAGTGTTGTTTCCATGTCGTTACGAAATCCGGCAGCGTCCTGCGCCATTGTCTTCGACGTGATAATCACTTTGTCGCGTATTCCCCTGAACGCTTTGCCTGTTTTTTCTTCGCTGTCGGTATAAAACCTTGCCGTATCAAAAAGATTGATTCCGCCTGCATACGCCTTATGCAGCAGGTAAATGGCCTCTTTTTCCGAAATGCGCTGAATCGGCAATGCTCCGAATCCGTTTTTATTCACTGCGATACCTGTTTTGCCTAAAATGACATTTTCCATGTTTTTATTCCTTCCATGTTAATATATAGTCTTCCGTTACCTGATAATTTATCCTGAAACGCCGGTTTTCTTCCGTCCGGTTTTCCTTTAGCGTGAGAAAGCCTTCTTTTGAAAAATGGAAAGGCTCGATATGAAGATGTCCGGCGAAGTCAACATCCGTTTCCCCCAGCGCTTTGAACGCCGTTTCTTTGGCGCACCAGCATAGCGTGGCCATTTTCCGGGCAGCGCCGTTTGCTTCGTTGCTGTCGGGTTTTTCGCTGTCGCATAAGGAGGTCATCATATCCAGTTCGTTCCCGTTCATGTATTTTTTGCGCAGTTTCCATGCGCGAACCGAATGATATTCCATATCAATGCCGGGATTTGGGTTTTCGCTCAGGATTATTGCGGCAAAACCTTTTGTATGTGAAATGCTTATGTTATAAACGGAACCGGACAAAAACGGCGCTCCGTTTTCGCGGTACCTGATATGCGTTTCGCTTCCCGCAAGATGTTGCAGCAGTAACCGTACGGCAAGCCATTCCTGTTTGCGGCTGTCGGATTGTATCCTGTTCAGGCCGGAACAGTAAACTTCCTTATTTACAAGCGCTTCAAACATCTCCTGCCATGATTCGCCGATCTTCCATATACCCATTAGAGGCTTTTCGTATTTGTACAGTACAGGCATTATTTTTTCCAGTAAAACGATTGAATGAGTTCGATGATGTCTTTTTTTATGTATTCGGTGACGGGGGCAAGCGAATCGGCATTGGAACCGTCTTTATAATACAGTGCGCCGCGGAAGAAATGGGATGTGCTGTCCGTAAGCATGAACTGTACGGGCGATGCGGTCTGTCCTTCAATCAGGAACAGGACGCCATAGATGTTACGGTCATTGTCTTCGTAGACTTTCTCGTTTACCGCGTCCGCATTTCTGACGGTGCGTTCAACCAGCCGGCGACATTCATCATCGTTTTCATGAAACGTCTGAGGCGTTATGGATTGGTAGCTGCAATATATTTTTGCACGGAAATCGGGATAGTCGATATTGAGCCGGTAAAGCAAACTGTCGTTGTCACCCGGAGACATTTCGACGGCAGTCTGCGTTGAAATATTGAATCCGTATGGCAATTCATCCATGTTAAAAGCCACATATTGAGCCGCCGGAGGTTCTATGCGAAGGTAGCCTCTCGGCTTGGGCGTATGATTTTTTTTACACGACAACAGGATTGTGCATGTAAAAAGAAGAATAAAAACAACGTTCCGCATGGATGCTCTTTTTTATGATTTATCTTCCTTATTTTGGGGAATCATGCCGAATTTGACTTTCAGCACACGGCGTTCGTCGGCCTCAAGTATACGGAAACGGTATTTTTTATAATCAATCACTTCGCGCCGGCGAGGCAATGTTCCTTTTATGGCAAGCATCAGTCCGGTGAGTGTTTCCGCTTCTTCGGTATGTTCGCTGAAATCCGACGGCGAGACGCCCGTTTCGCGGAAGAAGTCATTGAGCTGGATTTTCCCTTCAAAAATATAGCTGCCGTCGGGCAGTGACACGAACGAATGTTCGTCTTCGTCATATTCGTCCGATATGTCTCCTACGATTTCTTCTACGATATCTTCCATTGTCACAAGACCCGACGTGCATCCGAACTCATCTACGACAATGGCTATGTGCGTCTTGTGTGCGCGTAACTCGTCCAGCAGGTCGTCAATCTTTTTCGTTTCCGGCACAAAATACGGTTTGCGCATGAGCGACTGCCATTCGAAGTTATCCGGTTTGTTAAGCGCAGGAATGATATCTTTCACATAGAGGACACCTTTGATATCGTCTTCATCATCCTCGTACACGGGAATCCGGGAATATCCGGATTCTATAATGAAGTTTATTACTTTATTCAGGTCGCTTTTGATGTTTATCGCTTCGATGTCCGTACGCGGCGTCATTATCTCGTTCGCCTTCTTGTTGTAGAAATGGATGATGTCTTCAAGCATTTCCTTTTCTTCGTACATGTCGTTCGGCGCTTCGTCGGCAAGCGGTATCTGCGTTTTTTTAGAATGGTCGCTGTCCTTTTTTTCCACCGGTATGGACGTCATGCGTATAAACGGCGAACAGATGTTTGTGATGCACTTCAACAGCGGCGCCATGGCGCGGGCTGTGCCCGACTTGTGTTTTGACAGTGATTTCGGGAAAATGCCATAGAAAAGCCCCCACAGCACGACGGTGCATCCGAACGTAACCGCATGAGCCGTGATGGGCGGCTCAATACCGGATCGGCTCATTCCGTATGCGCACAGGACGGTGACGGCAATAAGGAGAAAAGACTGCGTCATGCGGCAGGACGTTCTCATCAACCGCAGGTGATCAAACAGGTAAACGAGAATGTCATACCTGACTGACGCGCTTTCTTCCAGTTTGTTCATCTCCTCCTGCGACAGAGAAGACACCGCGTTTTCGGCCGCAGAGAGAAATGTTATGAATAACAATAAGATGAAGGCAATACCAAATGCTGCTGCAAGTTCGGCCGGATCGTTAAAAATCACTTGCTGCAGCAATCCCGGAAAGTAATCGTCTGAGTCCAAAATGCAATATTAAAGTTTAAAATGGTAAATCGTCTGCCTGCTCCGGTACGGGTGAAATTTCCACCGGTTCCTTCGTTGAAGGGTCATCGGTTTTTGCGATAGGATCGGATGTCTTGCCATTCCCCGGCGGCTGAGTACCGCTTCCGCTTCCGATGGAATAAAATTCAATCCTGTCAGCGACTATTTCCGTAATGTAACGTTTATTGCCGTCTTTGTCATCGTAGTTGCGTGTACGGATTTTACCTTCGACATACACGAGCGAGCCTTTCTTTACGTACTTTTCGACAAACTGTGCGCGGTCGCGGGATACAGAGATATTGTGCCATTCGGTACGTTCGGGCACTTCGGTACCGTTTGACAGTTTGTATCCGCGTTCTGATGTGGCCAGCGAGAAATTTGCAACCGCACTGCCGCTGTCGAAATAACGGACGTCGGGGTCTTTTCCCACATTTCCTATTAAGATAACTTTATTCAGTGACATATTATATAATGTTTAGTAGGTAAATAATCCCTACAAACTTACGGACTTTTTTTGATTATCCAAAATTTGTGTCTTTTTTTTTTGCCGGCCGGCAGCCGGATTTGCATACGGTAAATATCGCGACATCATTGTCCTGATGCGTAATCGGGTCATTATTTGAGGTAAGCGCAAAAAATAAAACTTTATTTTTACAGAAAAAAAAATCCATTTTTTTTTCTGTAATAAATAGAAATGTAGTATATTTGCAGTCCAAAAAATTGGAACGTAATATTCATTTAATAAATTGTTTAACATGACTAAAGCAGAACTTATTAGCCTGATATCAAAGAAAACAGGCGTAGAGAAATCGGAAGTTTTAAATATTGTAACTTCTTTTATGGACACGATTAAGAAATCGTTGGATGAGGGTGAAAATGTTTATTTGAGAGGTTTTGGAAGCTTCATCGTTAAGAAAAGAGCCGAGAAAAAAGCCCGTAACATTTCTAAGAACACTACGATTATTATAGAAGAACATAATATCCCGGCGTTCAAACCGGCAAAAGTGTTCAAAGATGCAATAGCGAAGGACAAAAAGAAGGCCAAAAAGAAAAGTAAATAATTAAATACTAATGTACTATGCCAAGCGGTAAGAAAAGAAAGAGACATAAAATGGCTACGCATAAGCGTAAAAAACGATTGAAGAAAAACAGACATAAGAAAAAATAGGTCTGTCTGGGAAAAGAAATCAGGAAGAACAAGCTTAATAAGAATGATCGCTATTTAAGTTTGTTCTTTTGTTTAGCTTTTAAATAATCCAACGTGATAAGTGAAATAATCGTAGATGTAACGCCTAAGGAGGTATTAATCGCAGTATTGGAAGACAGGATACTGGTCGAGTTTCAGCGCGAAACGCGAAATGAGTCGTATGCTGTCGGTGATATATATTTCGGGAAAGTAAAAAAGATACTTCCCGGACTTAATGCCGCATTTATTGACGTCGGTTACAAGAAAGAAGGCTTTCTTCATTATCAGGACCTTGGCCCCAATTTCAATACGCAACAGAAATATCTGAAAAGAATACTTTCCGGCGATAAGAAAAATACTCAGTTTTCCAAACTGTCGATCCTTCCCGAACTGCAGAAAGACGGTAAGATCGCGGATGTGCTTACTACCGGCGAGGAAGTGCTGGTTCAGATAGCGAAAGAACCTATTTCGACGAAAGGCCCGCGGCTGACAGCCGAGCTGTCTTTCGCCGGACGAAATCTTGTGCTGATGCCTTTTTCCGATAAGGTTTCCGTTTCTTCCAAAATCAAATCAAACGAGGAACGCGCACGGCTGCGCCAGTTGATACAGAGCGTTAAATCGCGAAACTTCGGCGTGATCGTGCGGACTTCGGCCGAAGGAAAGCGTGTCGCCGAACTTGATCATGAGCTTAAGATTCTGCAGAAACGCTTTGACGATAATGTGTATAAACTGTCCAAAACAAAGGCGCCTTCGCTTTTCTATGAAGAAACTTCGCGAATGGTTGCCCTCTTGCGGGACGTGTTGAACTCTACATTCGAGCATATCTTCATCAATAACGTAGATGTTTATAAGAATATACTTGATTACGTTTCGCTGATAGCGCCGGATCAGAAGGGTATCGTAAAACATTATGCCGGCGAATTGCCTATTTTTGACCATTTTGCCGTTACCAAGCAGATAAAATCGTCGCTTGCGCGTACGGTTACCTTTAAAAACGGGGCGTATCTCATTATAGAGCACACCGAAGCCATGCACGTGATAGATGTGAACAGCGGGAACCGTACTACAAAAAACGGCAGTGAACCGGAAGCAAATTCGTTCAACGTTAATTTGGCAGCCGCGAATGAACTGGCGCGGCAACTGCGTTTACGCGATATGGGCGGCATCATCGTCGTTGACTTTATTGATATGACGGATGCTGCGAATCGCCAGAAACTGTATGAACACATGGCAACCGTCATGTCGCGCGACCGCGCTCGCCATAATATATTGCCGCTGAGCAAGTTCGGGTTGATGCAGATAACGCGCCAGCGTGTGCGGCCGGTGCTGGATGTTGAAACGTCGGAGACGTGTCCGACCTGTTTCGGAACCGGCCATGCGCGGCCGTCAATCCTGTTTACCGACACACTGGAGGAAAAACTCGATACCCTGACAAACAAGCTGCACGTGAAAAATTTTATTCTCCGTATTCATCCATACGTATATGCCTATGTTTCAAGAGGTTTTATTTCGATGATGAGACGCTGGAAATGGAAATACAGCCGGAATTTGAAAGTGATTCCCGACCAGAGCCTCGGCTTTCTGGAATATAAATTCTATGATTCGGATAATAATGAATTTGAAGTAAACGAAAAAGTGGAAATAAAATAATGTAATAAAGCAAATTGTCATGAAACAACACCTGTGTATTCTTTTTATAATAATGAACGCAATAAGTATGAACACATTCTCTCAAGATGAAGAAATCCGTCTGTTTCCCGGAGGCGCTCCCGGCGAAAAAGGCGCTTTGCCCGAAGAACGCATAGACGTAACCGGGAATAAAGTAGGAGGGGAAATCGTACAAAGAATGAGTAACGTCAGCGAGCCTGTGATTACGGTCTATCATCCTGTCCGGGAACTGGCGTGTGGCACGGCCATGATCGTCTGTCCCGGCGGCGGATATAATATTTTGGCCTACGACATGGAAGGAACGGAAATTTGCAGATGGCTGAATGATATGGGAATAACGGCTATATTGCTGAAATACCGCGTACCCCGGCGGGAAGGATTGGAAAAGCATACAGCGCCGTTGCAGGATGCTCAGCGGGCGGTCAGTTATGTAAGGGCTCATGCCGAAAAGTTGAATATTCATCCCGACCGCATAGGTATCATGGGATTTTCTGCCGGAGCGCATTTGTCGGCCATGGTTTGTAATTCTCCGCAGGAGCATACTTATCCTGCGTTCGATGAATGTGACCGGATTAGTAGCCTTCCGAACTTTTGCCTGCTGGTTTATCCGGCTTACCTCAGTGGCGAAACGATTGGCTCCTTAGCTCCCGATCTGAAAGTATCCGCCCGGACGCCACCCACCATGCTTGTTCAGGCCGAAGATGACAAACCTCATATCAACAGCAGCCTTTCCTATTATTATGCGTTGAAAGAAGCGGGCGTGCCGGCTACGATGCATTTATACAGCCGCGGCGGACATGGCTATGGCCTGCGCGACACGAAAGCGGAAGTAAACGAATGGCCTGAGCGCGCCGAATACTGGTTGCGTTCGCTGGGTCTTATAAAATAACAATAATTAACGCGATTATATAGAGGACGTACCGTTATTTTATATAACTTTGCGGGCGAATTAACGTGGACAGATTTGTACTGCTTGCAACCACAGGAAAAAATGCTAAAATGAACTGAATTTCTTTTCTTGCCGTTCGGCATAAGTTTTCCCAACGTTGATTCATTACAATGTTTAACTTAATAAATTAATAAGGTAATGAGTTATTTATTTACATCGGAGTCGGTGTCGGAAGGGCACCCCGATAAAGTGGCCGATCAAATATCGGATGCTATACTTGATGAGTTCCTGGCTCAGGACAAAGATTCGAAAGTCGCTTGCGAAACATTAGTTACAACCGGTCAGGTAGTCGTTGCCGGCGAGGTTAAATCGAGTGCGTATGTGGATGTGCAGGATGTTGTGCGTCGTGTAATCGGGCAGATCGGTTATACGAAGAGCGAATATCAGTTTGAAGCAAAATCGTGCGGTCTGCTTTCTGCCATTCATGAGCAAAGTCCGGATATCAACCGCGGCGTTGAACGGGAAGACCCCTACGAGCAGGGCGCGGGCGACCAGGGGATGATGTTCGGTTATGCAACGAACGAAACGGATAATTATATGCCGCTGGCATTGGACTTGGCGCACAGTTTATTGCAGGAACTTGCCGTGATACGTAAAAATGAAATCGGGAAAATGCCGTATCTGCGTCCCGATGCGAAAAGTCAGGTTACGATTGAGTATGATGACAACGGAACGCCGTTGCATATTGATACGATTGTAATATCTACGCAACATGACGAATTTGTAACGCCCGGAAACGGATTATCGCAGGAGGAGGCGGATAAGCGGATGCAACTTAAAATAACGGAAGATGTGAAGGAAATCCTGATTCCGCGCGTGAAAGCGCAATATCCCGCTAAAGTCCGGGCATTGTTTGATGATCACATTACATATTACGTCAATCCTACCGGCAAATTCGTCATTGGCGGGCCTCATGGCGATACGGGACTTACGGGACGTAAGATTATTGTAGATACTTACGGCGGTAAAGGGGCGCACGGCGGCGGCGCTTTTTCGGGAAAAGACCCGTCCAAAGTGGATCGTTCGGCCGCTTATGCTGCGCGTCACATTGCCAAAAACTTAGTCGCTGCGGGCGTGGCGGACGAGATACTTGTCCAAGTGTCGTACGCTATCGGCGTTGCCCGACCCATGAATATTTTTGTCAACACCTTCGGACGTTCCAACGTCAATATAACCGACGGTGAGATTGCCGTGAAAATTGCCGGTCTGTTCGATATGCGTCCCAAAGCGATCGAAGAACGGCTTAAGTTACGTAATCCGATCTATCTCGAAACGGCTTCTTATGGCCACATGGGACGTAAGCCGGCGTTTGTGAAGAAAGTTTTCCCGTCGCGTTACGCCGATCCGGTTTCCTGTGAAGTTGAATTATTCACGTGGGAAAAATTAGACTATGTAAGTAAAATAAAAGAAGCGTTCGGATTGCCCTGCTAAGGCAAGGTTTTCCTGCGCAGTGTACTCATGGGGAGAGGGTGATATGCAAGTCCCCTCTCTTTTTTTCGGTATATGCGCATAGAACAAAAAAAGCAGGTATCTCACGATAGCTGCTTTTTTGTTTACCGGTTACCCGGTAATAATATTGTAATAATGAATAATGAAACTTCTTTTTTATTGAGGAACTTCATGAACACATCTTACGCGGAGAGGCGTTGATTTAGACTGGTGAGGTGCATTTCCCGAAGAACCCGGAGATACCCTGCTTCCACTTCCAAATATTGTCCAGGCGTGTGTTCCGCTCGACTGACCAGCATATATCGTTTCTTTAGCATCTGTTGCACTCCAGTAGTAATCATCTGCAAGTAATGTGAAAGTAGAGAGTTCCTTTTTCATTTCACTTTGTAATATCCATATAGCTTGCAGTTCGCGCTGTGTCGGAAGTCTCCATGTGCCGGCATCAGCGCCAGTTTCGGAATATCCATCACATGCATTTATATCCCATTCGACTCCTGATGCAAGATCAGTAAGCGCTACGCGAAGCTTTTGGTATAAAGTTTCATTCTTTTTTAAAAGTTCGTGTTCACTGTCTTTATTATTTTTAGAGTCTAAACTATAACTTCCTTTTGGCATTCCTTCCTCAAAATCTATAACAACAGAATCGCCTGCTGTTATTATCATGCTGTTGGGGGTAGGAGAACCGTCAGAACCGTCGCGTACGCAACGAGCCCAAAGTTTAGACCCTTTTTTATAGTGACCTAAATTACCATAGGTAAAGTTCATGTATTGAGCATAATTAGGATAACCTTCATTACTTGTAGAACTCCAGAAATAATCGGCCACATGGCCATTGTATGCGAAGTTTGATGTCTTTATGCCTACATAAGAAGTGTAAGATAGCCACATGCCCATTAACTGAGCTTGCGACGGCAAATACCACATTAACTCATCGGTAATAGTAGCTTCGCTTGTAATCCTGTTTTTATATGCACAGTAATTGATTGCCTCGTATAATTCATTCTGATAGTTGAAATAGTTGGAACTATTGCTGTAGTTTGCCCACGTAAATATGGAGGTGCTGGTTGCGGTTGTGCGTCCGTTATAGATTGCATTTACAAATGGGACGGGGCTCCCCACTCCGATATATCGGGGCATCGTTTTAAACTCGTAGAGTTGTTCCGTGTATAACATAGTGCTGAATATGCTGTCATCCGTAATTTTATTATAATGACCGAATCTTCCTACCGGTATGGCTGGTAATTGTGATATCCTGAGTTTCTTTTCGATGCCGGCACTGTTTTTCACCGTGATGATTCCTGTTCGGATAGAACCGGTCAGGTTTTCGTCCAAATGCAGGTACAATTTTTCAGGGGTAGAAGCAGGAGGATATGATTCCATCATCTCATTCTCCTTGTATATTCTATTCTGTGATATTTGCAGCCATTTTGTGTTGGGGTTGGGAATAGGGTCTTTATAAATGGTTACTTCCGTATATGTTGAGTCCATTCCCAAAATACTGTCTCCAACAATAAAGTG
>JAITDQ010000010.1 GCA_031282485.1 Tannerella sp.
GTACGCGCAATGGATGTCCTTTTCCCGAAAATCGGAGAAATAATAGGCGGTTCGGAACGCGAATCGGATTACGACAAACTCATGACACGTATCCGGGAAATGAATATTCCGATGAAAGACATGTGGTGGTATCTTGATACACGCAAATTCGGCACATGTCCTCATGCCGGCTTCGGACTGGGATTCGAACGGTTGCTCCTGATCGTCACGGGAATGGCAAACATCCGCGATGTAATACCATTCCCCCGCACTCCGAAAAACGCAGAATTTTAAAATTATAAATGCCCCGGAATGTACATGGTACAATCCGGGGTATTAACTAAATACAGTCCCATGAAACAAAAAATTATGCTGGGAATAGGCAGTTCGATGCTCGTCGCGTGCTCTGCCAACGCTAAAAAGGATGCGGATGCGGCAAAGGAGAAAACGCAGCCCAACGTCATCATCATCCTTGCCGATGATATCGGTTACGGGGATTTGGGTTTTAACGGCGAGAAAACGGTTCATACCCCGAACGCAGACCGGTTGGCCTCACGGGGGATTCGTTTTACGGACGCCCATGCGGTCGCGGCTACAAGCACCCCTTCCCGTTACTCCTTATTGACCGGGCATTACGCGTGGAGACGCAATGATACCGGCATCGCGCCGGGAGACGCGGGAATGATAATCAGACCCGAACAAACGACAATCGCCGACTTGTTCAGGGACAACGGGTATACAACCGCAGCCGTCGGCAAATGGCATCTGGGGCTAAGCGACAAGACCGGTTCGCAGGACTGGAATGGATTCATCACGCCCGGCCCCGCGGATATAGGATTCGATTATTCGTATATCATGGCTGCAACAGGCGACCGCGTACCCTGCGTTTACGTGGAAAATCAACGCATTGTGAACCTCGACCCGGATGATCCGATTGCCGTAAGCTACAAGGAGCCGTTTCCCGGCGAACCGCTGGGCAAAGACCACCCCGAATTATTAACCGTGCTGAAGCCAAGCCCCAATCACGGACACGACATGGCGATTGTCAACGGCGTTTCACGCATCGGTTATATGAAAGGCGGTCGCCGTGCGTTGTGGGTTGATGAAAATATTGCAGACAGCATTACAGCCAAAGCCGTACGGTTTATTGAAAAGAACAAAGACAATCCATTCTTCCTGTATTTCGCGACCAATGATATTCATGTACCCCGCGTACCTCATCCGAGGTTTGCCGGAACAACTGCGATGGGAGCGCGTGGCGATGCGATTATGGAATTTGACTGGAGCGTAGGGCAAATTGTGGAAACGCTGGAACGGTTAGGGTTAACCGACAATACATTAATTATATTGACCAGCGATAATGGCCCCGTTGTCGACGACGGGTATGCCGATAAAGCGGTAGAACGGTTAGGGTCTCACCGTCCGTGGGGAGATTTCCGGGGAGGCAAATACAGCAGTTTCGAGGCCGGTACGCGTGTGCCGTTTGTCGTAAGCTGGCCGGCGCAAATAAAACCTGCCGTCTCCGACGCACTTGTCTCGCAGATTGATTTATTTGCATCGTTTGCCGGACTGCTTGGCCGGGAATTGCCGGAAGACGTCGCCCCCGACAGTCAAAATCATCTGGATGCGTTTACGGGAAAAACGAAGAAAGGGCGTGATTATGTGATAGAACAAGCCGGTTCGTTATCGGTTTCGGACAGCGAGTGGAAATATATTTCCCCGAGCAACGGCAATGCTTACAACAAACTGACCAACACGGAACTCGGCAACAACAAAGAACCTCAGTTATACAATTTAAAACAGGATATCGGGGAAAAGAATAATCTGGCGAAAAAATTCCCGGAGAAAATATCCCATTTCAATTCCATTTTGGAAAAAGAACGTAATTAATTTCTTATATCCGGTTAATCATTAGAAAAAGGACAAACTGCCCAGTGAATATTTATATACTATCCCGAAATTAAGGTACCTGCTTCCGAATTTTTGGGTTATCGCCGAGGAATTGGAGAAGAGTTCCTTGTGATACTCGAAAAAAAGACCCAATTTGTCATAGATTATTCCGGTTCCCACTTTGCAGTCAAAAGCGCCTGTGTCATAATAAACGGCATTCTCATCATCGTCATACTCCCTGATTTTATCCGTAACCAGGACGGTATAACCCATGCCGAAATAAGGTTGCAGAGAGAGTTTGCCGCTTAACCGGTAGCGGAAAACGGTGTACTGCAAGTCCATGCTGCCAATCATCCTGATTTTTGTATCATCAAAATCCATATATTTGAAATTGTTTGTTCCGACTGGAAATCCTCCGGATACTCCTACGCCGATAATCCCGTAATTCTTAACAGGAAAACAGACTCTCATCCCGATTGCAGGGGCGAAGGCGAAGATATTTTGCAGACTTCCGAGGGGAATTATGCTCTGCAGCGTGACGTCAACGCCGGAATAACCGGACAGGATATTCTCCTGTTCGTCTTCCGTATATTGCTCATATTCGGGAATATCATATTCGCTGTCGGCCCATTCCGGTAATGACGGGATGCTGAAAAACTGCCGTAACAGGGGCGAACGCTGATAGTCATTCCGTATGCTGCAGTAATGACTCATGACGCAGCTGAGATATTTGCCCCCGATTTCTGCGGTTACATAATAGAACGCAAGCGGGTATGTCTCGCTGTCGAACCTGTAAACGGTTCTTTGTGCCGTAACGAACTTATCATCAAACAGTATTTCGATGTCTTCATCGGATAAAATTTCCGCATCATCGCGCTGATTCGACCTGATATGATTGAACGTATTCATTTCCGCTTCTTCAAAAGTCAGAAATTCAGACCACCGGACTTGCCCTTCGTTACAGCTGATATGATGCGGAGCGACCACATAGCGGGCGTTTCCCGTTTTGATTTGCTGTCCGGCAAAATTAACTTCCCCGTCTTCGGATTTTTTGGAGATATAACCGTCTAATTTGCCTTTGAAGAATAAATCTATGATTTCCGCTTCAAGCGCTATGTCCCGCTGGTTGGCGGTTTTGAAACGAAAATAATATACGGAATCCCGCGCTGTCTGAAACAGGTAATAAACGCGGTTCACCATGAAAGAATCGGTATGCGCTTCCGGTTCATAAATCTCAATAACAAGATTGGGGAGGTCAAACTGATTTTCGGCATATTCCGCCTGAATGTCGGTAATTTTATTTTTTTCCTTGAATGAGGTAATTATTTTTTCATCTTTGATTGAGCCTTTGAATCCGGCTGCCAGAATGTCGTAACCGCTCATTTCCATCAGTATTTCCTTTTTTGTCTTCAGCCCCTGAAGCATGGAAAAATCATAGGCCTCTACGGGAAAAGGGAAGCCGGTTGCAAAAATAAACCCTGTCGTAAGGATTTTCAAAAGAAAACATGCACTTTTCATACTCAATAAATTTTTCCTTACTGTTTTTAAATCTTTACTGCAACATTGACAATTAACAATTGACAATTATTTTTGATGCTACAAAGGTAAACAATCATTTTCAATTCTCAATTAAAAAAGCTACACGTGTAAACCAATATTTTAAAAAGGGCTTTCAGATGATTACGCCTGCATCGTCACGCCGGACAGCCGGGAACCGGGAAAAGCACCGCCATACCAGAAGTCATACCTTCCGGCAGGAAAGACGAGTACGGCGGATGCATGTTTCCGGCACTCCTCCAGCGCCTGCTTTACCTGATACACGGCGCTTTTACGGCTCGACGTACGGCGCCGAAATCGGCAACCGTAACCTGCGCCTATGCGGGAATGACAAACGCGAAAATAAGGATGGATAGTTGAATTAAATTTTTCATGTTTTGAATTTTTGAATTATTCCAGTATCAGCAGCCATCCTTCCTTGCTTTTGACCGGGATGAGGGCATCCGGACGGAAGGTCTGTTCGTCCTGGAAATTTTCTACTGCCGGCGCACGAAGCACGGCTTTCGACGGATTGAGACCCAGTTTGTCCCAGTCGAACGACAGGCGGACGGCATGGTCTTCTCCGTCGAAATTGCCGATGGAAATCAGCGTCTTTCCCTGCCGGACATACGCGGTGGCTTTCACGTTCGGATGGTTGGTCTTTACCGGACAGTCCGGGTTCCAGTATCCCAGCATTTGCGCGTCTTCGATGCCGAACGATTTCCACACGTTCCATACCGGAACAGGAGAATAGGGGCCGTAGGAATGTCGCGCCGTGGCGCCGTAAACCATGCCGAGGTAACGGTTTCCGCCGTCCTGAAGCATCTCGCTCATCACACCGAAGGGGATTCCGGAGAAAGTGACTAACCATTCGTCGGGT
>JAITDQ010000048.1 GCA_031282485.1 Tannerella sp.
GCCGCAAAGAAAATGACAGGATAATAAAATAATGCCGATACGCCTCATTGTCTTTCCAAATGTAAATTCGCTGTTCATCTTTGTTTTCATACGCTTTCTCTGTTTATGCTTCATATTTCAATAAATGGCAGCACGTAATATATGTTAACGCGCTACCTTCCGCAAAAGTATTTACTCTTTCCGTCAAAAAGTATGTGGTTAATAATCAAAACGAAAAAGAAAAAGATAATAACGAAAAATTCCCTCATATTCATTTCATGCATATAAAACGGTACACGTTGCCGTTTTCGTTTAAATACCCCTTTTTTTCGTTATCATCATCGGGTACATGATAACTTTTTGTCAAGTTATTATCTTTGTGATGGAAAAAATATAAGGTAACATTCATGAAAGCAAAAGAATTTACAGGCGAAGCATTGGGAACTTTTATTCTGGTACTGTTCGGTTGCGGGTCGGTCGCCGTTGCTGTCCTGTTTGGGGAATACAACAGCATCTTCCAGATAGGTTTTGTATGGGGCATAGGCGTTACGCTGGCCATTTACCTCACGCGCCATCTGTCGAACGCCCATTTGAATCCGGCCGTCACGCTGGCAATGGTACTGGGTAAACGCATGAAAGCCGGTAAAATCCCGGTATATCTGCTTGCACAGTTCCTCGGCGCATTTTTAGCCGGATTATGCGTGTATTTACTTTTCTCCCCGTCGATTTCTGCTTATGAAAGCGCCCATCAGATTATCCGCGGATCGGAGGAATCGGTTATCACCGCCAAAATGTTCGGCGAATTTTATCCGAATCCCGGCGGCACGGCCGTTGTCCCGATGATACTGGCGATAGCGGCCGAAACATTCGGGACATTCCTGCTGGTACTGACCATATTCGGCCTCACCGAAGATGCCAACGCCGGCCGGCCGAGCAGTACGATAACCCCTTTATTTATCGGCCTGACGGTCTCATCCATCATCTGGCTGATAGCCCCCTTGACGCAGGCGGGATTAAATCCGGCCAGAGACTTCGGCCCCCGCGTCGTCGCATGGATAACCGGATGGGGCGACGCCGCTTTCCCCGATTCGTGCGGAGGTTTTTTCTGGGTGTACATTTTAGCGCCGGTAGCCGGCGGAGCAATCGCCGCCCTGCTCGAACCGGTCATGAAACGCATTACCAATAAAAATGATTAAATAAACAACAAGATGAAAACAACAAAAATTATCTTTGCAGGAGGATTTCTGGGAGCAGGAAAAACAACGTTATTGTGGGAAGCGGCTCAACGCCTGATGAAGAAAGGTCTGCGTGTCGGTCTGATCACAAACGACCAGGCGCCCGAACTGGTAGATACCGTCCTGCTGTCGCAACAGGGACTGAAAGTCGCGGAAGTAAGCGGCAGTTGCTTTTGCTGCAACTTCAACGGACTGACGGATGCGATAACGAAAGTGAGCGGCGAAACGTTTGCCGACGTGATTATCGCCGAGCCGGTAGGCAGTTGTACCGATTTGTCCGCCACGATCATGCAACCCCTGAAACAAAACTGGAACGCACAACTGTCCGTCGCGCCTCTTTCGGTACTGGCAGACCCCGAACGGCTTGTTCCCATTCTCGACGGAAAGACCGCCGACTTGCATGTCGATGCCGCGTACATCTTCCGCAAACAACTGGAAGAAAGCGACATCATTCTGATCACAAAAACGGATACGCTGCGGGCGGAAGCGCTCGCGACCCTGCTCGAACGTACCCGGGAAACATTCCCATTGTCGACCGTCGTGCCGGTAAGCGCCGTCTCGGGACAGGGAATAGACGAATGGCTTGAAGACGTATTGACACGCACGGACGCAGGACAGCGTATCGCAACCGTAGATTATGACATATATGCACACGGGGAAGCCGTACTTGGCTGGCTAAACGGAACCGTTCTGCTAAAAGGCGATACGGTTGACTGGGACGCGCTCCTGCGCACCTTCCTCACCCGGCTGGCTCAACGTTTCGATGAGGCAGGCTACGGCGTCGGCCACGTAAAGGCAATACTGGAAAACGAATCCCTGTATATCGTCGGCAACCTGACCGGCAAGGCGCACACGCTCTCCCTGCGCAACTCCGCCGGGACAGGCGATACGGCCAAACTGACCGTCAACGCCCGCGTGGAAACAAGCCCCGAAGAACTGGACGCACTCGTCCGCGAAGTCTTGAGCGAAACCACACGCGACCGGTACGAAAGTACGGTTTTGGCATGGCGTTGCCTCCAGCCCGGCAGACCGAACCCGACATATCGTTTCGCACAGGCAGTAAACAACTGACCGCCGCCGCAGGGATATAACGGAACGCTACCCGTATTTGAACATGGGAACAACTCGAATCCTGTTTATCGGCGGATTCGTCGGAGCCGGCAAAACAGCATTACTTTTGGGCGCCGCGCAACGGCTGATAAAACAGGGTTTGCGCGTAGGGGTGATTACGAATGGTTTTGCTCCCGAATCGGTCGATACGGCTTTGCTGACCCGTCACGGATTGAAAGTAACGGAAGTAAATGGAAGCTTGGGCAGCCATTTCAACGAACTGACCGAGGCTATCGGGCAACTTCAGACGGATATCGCGGCCGACGTCATCATGGTCGAACCGGCCGGCGATTATACCGATTTGTCGGCCACAGTCATGCAGCCGCTCAAACAGTTTTACGTTCGTAAATTACCGTTGGGACCGTTGTCGGTACTGGCAGACCCTGTCCGGCTGGACGATATGCTCAATGGCGGAACATCCGGGTTACATCCCGATGCAGCCTGTATTTTTCGCAAGCAACTGGAAGAAAGCGACATCATCCTCATCACCAAAACCGATAC
>JAITDQ010000155.1 GCA_031282485.1 Tannerella sp.
CCGGCGGCAAATCTACGTAAACTACGTAGCATCTCCAAATAATACGTAGAAATTATTTCGTTTTTAATGTTATTTAATAGATTTCCCATTACAACCCGCCTGTCAATCCGGATAATTAAAGGTATTGGCCTCCCGGAAACTGATAGCAGATCAGGGTGTCCCGCCGAAGATGCGCTTGAAGAAGAAATCGTTTTTCGGGTATAGATAATGTGCCGTATTCTTTTGCTTTAAGCTGTTTATATGCACAAAATCACGAACCGATTTGCAATTATACTTTTTTTAATAGTAATTTAGCTGTTTCTTTTTGATAAATTTAATATTTTTGAGGTCGTAAAAAATGAATTCCTAAAAATACGATTATTACACTATGCAAAGTACATGTACTGACAAAAACGGAAATGTCTTGAAGCATTTTTTTGTCGCGTTTATCCTGTTGACTGTTTTTACAGCAATAGCTGAAGCTAAAGTTCCCGCAAACCGTAAAATACGCCTGACGGACGACTGGGAGTATTTACGGGGAGATATCGGCAATATCTGGGAAGCCGTACGTCCCGCGGCCGCCGGCTCGCCGGAAAGTGTCCCGCTATGGGAGAAAGTGTCCTTACCTCATTGTTTCAATGCGGAAGATGCCGTCGACCCGGATGTGAACTATTACCAAGGGCCGGGCTGGTACAAAACTTTGCTTGATATAAACAATCCCTATCCCGGCGGACGCGTTGTTCTGGAGTTCGAAGGCGCCGGACAGAAAACGGAAGTCTACGTATATACAAAAAAAGCCGGCAGCCACACAGGCGGGTACGATGAATGGAGTGTCGACATAACAGACGTTGTCGCCGGATTTATGGCAGATGCCAATGCCGTCAAACGGTTTAAAGGTAAAATCCCTCTTTCGATTCGTTGCGACAATTCGCGCGATGCCGAAATGATACCTTCCGACCTTTCGGATTTCAACCTTTACGGCGGCATGTACCGTTACCTGAACCTCATTTACCTGCCGGCGTTTTCCATGGATAATATTTTTATAAACGCATCCGTCGATAATAAAGGAAAAGAGGGCAAGTTGGATATCAGCATGACCGCGTATGCCCCTGCGAATATAAAGTCCGGCAAAGCGACAGTCGTCATAAAAGACCCCGGAGGAAAGGAAATTATCCACAAGACATGCGATGTCACAAGCGGCGAATCCATTCCGCTGCTATCCGAAATAATCAAAAAACCCGAATTATGGTCGCCCGCTGCGCCGTCATTATATATATGTACCGTAGAATTGGAATCGTCGGCAGGCAAAGTCAGCGCTACCGAAAAGTTCGGATTCCGTCATTTCGAATTTGTTGAAAAAGGCCCGTTTTTACTGAACGGCAAGCGTCTGTTGCTGCGAGGAACTCACCGTCACGAAGACCATGCCGGCGTAGCAGCAGCCATGACCGATGAGATGATCTGCAAAGAGATGAAAATGATGAAAGACATGGGTGTAAACTTCATCCGTCTCGGACATTATCAGCAATCACACATCGTTCTCGAACAGTGCGACAGCCTTGGCATACTTGTCTGGGAAGAAATCCCCTGGTGTCGCGGAGGCCTGGGAGGCCCCGTATACAGGGAGCAGGCCAAACGAATGTTACGGAATATGATCGTCCAACATCGCAATCACCCTTCCGTTATCCTGTGGGGATTAGGGAACGAAAATGACTGGCCTGACGATTTTGAAACGTTCGACAAGGACGAAATACGCGCTTTTATGAAGGAACTTCACAACCTGTCGCATGAATGGGACGATACCCGCATGACGTCCATTCGCCGCTGCGATTTTTGCAAAGATATTGTAGACGTCTATTCCCCCTCGATATGGGCAGGGTGGTATCGCGGTATGATAACCGACTATAAAAGAGTATCTTATGATGAGATGCAAAGTGTAAAACATTTCCTGCATGTTGAATGGGGTGGGGACAGTCATGCGCGGCGCCATGCGGAAGACCCGTTCCGTTATCTTGATGCGATCGAAACCGGTAAAGGCGCCGACGAAAAAGCCGGCGACGCTTCATTATATGGCGGCAATGCCCGCGCATCCAGAGACGGGGAATGGAGCGAATCCTATATCTGTAACCTGATAGACTGGCACCTGAAAGAGCAGGAAACAATGCCTTGGCTGACGGGCACGGCATACTGGCCGTTCAAAGATTTTTCCACTCCCATAAGACCCGAAAATCCCGTCCCTTACATGAACCAGAAAGGCGTTGTGGAGCGCGATTTCACGCCAAAAGAAAGTTATTACGTGTTTCAGTCATGGTGGACGGACAAACCAATGGCGCACATATATGGCCACACGTGGCCGGTGCGCTGGGGTGAAGACGGCGAACAACGGGACATCAAAGTCTATTCAAACTGCGACGAAGTGGAGCTGTTCCTGAACGGCGAAAGCAAAGGAAAAAAGAAACGTGACACGTCGGTTTTTCCGGCCGCAGGACTTTACTGGGAACTACCGTTCCGGAAAGGCGAGAATACGGTTCGCGCCGCCGGCCGTAAAGGAAAAGAAACGGTTACGGACGAAATACGGTTTGTCTATCAGACCGAAAAATGGGGCGCCCCTTCGCAAATCAGCGTAACCACAAACCCCGCCGGAAACGGAAACGACGAGTTTTGGGTAGAAGCGAAACTTCTCGATGAAAAAGGTGTTTTATGCCTCGACGCAAGAGATTACATAGAATTTCAGGCAGCAGGCGACATAAAAATGACAGCCAATCAAGGCACATCGTCCGGTTCAAGAAAAGTACAGGCTTATAACGGATGCGCACGGATAAAAGTCCGTTTAATCAACAGCAAAAACGGCGTCGTCTCCGTCTTATCGGAAGGCAAAGTAACGAAAATCGTACCTTTAAAATAATGCAAGCAGCGTAACAAAGCAATCTCTGCGGCGGAACAGAGATTGCTTCATTCTACCAATGGCGGAATTGTCCGGATTGCTTCCGGTTGCTCTGTCGCAATGACGCGGCACACGTTTCTGTCATTGCAATGGCGCAGCCGGAAGCTATCCAAGTCATCATTTTGAAAAATATCTCTACTCACAAGGACGGCTTTTGGGACAGTTCCGCGGCGTCCGGCAGGAACGGTTTTATTTCCTTCTCGAAAATCGACTTTTCCATGATACGGTAATGGGGATTGTAATTTTCTTCGAACGTTTTGCTGTGATGCATAACGTATTTGCCCTGCTCCAGCAGCTCAAAAATCTCACGCCTGTCGCAATCGCATTCGGCAAGCGACAAATTCATTTTTTGTATAACGGCGTCAATATCGCGCCACTCCCTTGCCCATTCTTCGACGGTGGGCGGCGTGATGCCGTTCACACTACGCACGAATGCATCGAAATACACTTCGTACGGGACAAGATTTTCTTTTATAATCGACAGGTTGACACGGTAGTAGTTTCCTTCCCATCCCGCCTGCTCGTAGTATGCGCCGCCCGCCTGCT
>JAITDQ010000217.1 GCA_031282485.1 Tannerella sp.
ATTTTGGGCGCCTATACACGAAATACGCATCCTTCGGGCGGCGTTTTTGCTACCGAGTTTACAGGCGGCGACGAACTGATACTCGAATATGCAGAATCGGAAATCAGCGACGAAAAGCCGCATATACATATCGACAATATAGGATACGGTTATAACGCTTCCGCCCTGAATACGTTTTCGGACATATCCACGCGAAAGACGTCCGGCTCTTGCATGGTTAACATAAACTGCGAAGAGGGTGATGCGTGGCAGAATGAGAAAAAAAGCGTGTGTTACACCATTCAGAGAGTCGGTAGCATGTCGTATATGTGTACCGGCTCGTTGATGAATAATACGGCGGAAGATTTTAAGCCGCTTATCCTGACGGCTCGCCATTGCGCTTACAACCCCGAAGCGTCAACCGTAGCCGACAGTACGGATATGGAGCAGGCGCTTTTTTATTTTCACAGGGAACGTGAAGGTTGCGACGACAACACCCTTTCCGTAATTGCAAAAACCCTGGTCGGATGCAAGTTGCTTGTCAAGACGGGCATGGAAGGCGGCTCGGACGGGATGCTGTTGCTGCTGAAAGATGAGATACCCGAAAGTTATGACGTTTTTTACAGCGGGTGGTACAGGGGCGATACGCCGGCATCTTCCGGAGCCGGCATTCATCATCCCGGTGGCGATTATATGAAGATATCAACGTATGGGACGCCGGCGCAGACTTCTACTTTCATGTCTTCCGAATTTACGGGATATAAAAATGCCCACTGGAATGTGACTTTCCAGGAAACGGCAAACGGCTTTGGCGTAACGGAAGGCGGTTCGTCGGGATCGCCGCTGTACAATGAAAACAAGCTCGTTGTCGGGACATTGACGGGAGGCAGTTCATCATGCGACTATCCGAAAGGCCTTAATATTTATGGAAAAATGAACCATCACTGGAATAAATTTCAGGCCGATTCCGCCCACATGGATATATGGCTTGATCCCCTAAATTCCGGCGCAGAACAGTTGGCCGGGCGTTTCCGCAGGGTGTTTAAGCCTGCTCCGTCCAACCTCAAGGCCGTTAATTATGGGCAAAGTATCGTTCTGAACTGGAACGCTCCCCGGGGAACGGAACGTCCGGAGAGTTATAAAGTGTATCGTTACAATCAAAAAATAGGTGAAACGACAGCCCTCACCTTTATCGACGAGGAACCCCTTGTCGGATCTTTGTATTATTCCGTTTCTGCGGTTTATCAGGAGGGAGAGGAATCGCCTTTTGTTTCTACAACCATATCGTATGTGAAATTCAAAGCGCCTGCCGATTTGAAGGCGGAACGTATAGATGCTACCGAGAATGTGAAATTAAGCTGGAATGCGCCTGTTTATGATCAGACGATTTATTGGGGGACACTGCAAGCAAAATATATAGTAGGTTTTGAAAAAAACGACCCGTTCTATTATGGACAGAAATGGTCCCGCGAAGAAATCGCTCCGTTAGACGGGAAATTCATAAAGGAGGTTCGGTTCATTCCACGGGAAGAAAGTACGTATGGGATTTATATTTCGCAGGGAGATTATGTTTACCGGCAGGATATCGAACAGTCCTTACTCCGATATGATAATTTTAATACCATTGTATTGAATCAGCCGTTTGTGATTGACGGCTCCAGGTCGCTTATTATTTCTGTTTACACTTCAAATGAAGGAGACGGCTATCCTGCCATATGCGACGACGGCCCGGTTGATGACGGAAAAGGCAATCTCTTTTCTTTTGACGGGGAAAACTGGGGCAAATATTATGATGAAAACGAACCTGACGAATATGATTTTAACTTTATTCTTTCCGCCTTAGTATCGTCCGAAAGCGGAGCTTCGAGTCAGGATTCAGGGAATGGCGACGGCAAGGTGGTTTTAAATTACGGCTCCGGCGTTCCGGAAAACAGCTCCGGGACGGTGCGCAGTTCAAACATTCCGGAAAACGGCGCTGCTGTTTCGGGGAATCATTCCAAACGCGTGGCGGCTTTCCCCGGATATGTGAAACTTCAGCGTGCAGAGGCATTTGTTAATGACGAACACATGTCTTTACGCAGTTCCGTACCGGCGGCATTTCCCGAAGTAACAAGATACAGGCTTTACCGCAACGGTTCGGTGCACAGGGATAATATTTCTCCCGAAGAAACCACCCGGATGGAAAAAGCTCCTTTAAATGCCGACTATAAGTATGCACTTTCGGCATTTTACGGCGACATTGAGAGCGACAAAAGCAATAATGCGAATGTGACCGTAGGCGTGGAAACGGTTAATGATGCGACAGATATTTTCCCCACAATGTTTTCGAGCCATGTTTTGCTGAAAGGATACAGTTCCGTTGCACGCCTGGATGCGGTTTCCGTTTCGGGGAAAATTTGTCTGGCGGTGAATCGCCCGGATGAAATAATTGATACCTCTTCGTTATCGCCGGGATTGTATTTCTTCCGTATATACGATACGGATAACAGGATATTGAAAGTTGTACGCGCCGTAAAAATACCTTAAAGGAAGGGCGTTTTTATACAGATATGGGACAGGCCGGTTTTATGTTGAAACGGAAACATCAAAACCGGCCTGTCTTACTTTTTCCGCTATTTGCTCCAGCGTTTCCACCGGCGTTTTCTGCAAAGTTTTTACCGGCGTTTCCCGGTTGACGGTATAAATCATTACTTTTTCCGGGCGTATTTTTTTCAGGGCTTCTATCCACTGCGCAACGTTATCGTCGCGGGTATTATCTATGTAAACCCCGTTATGCCGGCCTTTCAGAAAAATTGTTTGAATGATCAGTTTCCCATTGAACCGGCATAATTGTTCGATAACCTTTTTTGCGGTGAAACCGTGTATTTCGGGCTGGTCGATTTGTTCGATTAAATCGTCGCATACGGCGTCCAACTTCATCAGGTTTTCATCCGCTTTACACAATGCCCGCACGACTTCTTCCTTATGTAACAGGGTCGAATTGGACAGTACGGCGACTTTTGCCGCCGGGCAAAGACGATTCCGTATTTCGAGCGTGTCGTCCATGATGTCGGCAAAATCGGGATGCATTGTCGGTTCGCCGTTCCCGGAAAAGGTGATAACATCGGGACACGCGCCTTCCGTAGTCATCGCAGTAAGTTTTTTTGTCAGCGCCTGCCTGACCTCTTCGCGTGAAGGTGCGGGCGTTTTTGTGCGGCGTTCCTCGTTCAGTCCACATTCGCAGTAAATGCAGTTGAACGTGCATCTCTTGCCGTTCGACGGCGAAAGGTTGATGCCTAACGAGATGCCTAACCTGCGGCTTCGAACCGGGCCGTATACGATTTCATCGAATAGTAACGTCGACATATTTTTCAATTATTGTATGCATAAATACTTCAAACAGACTGCAAAGAAACACTTTTTTTTAGAATTTCCATCGCAGTTGGGCATATAAATCGGTTTTGTCATGTCCTGCGATTTCTTCCGTGTCCGTACCGATCGTATTGCGGTCAAAATAATGTGTCCAAGCAGCTTTTATTGAAATGTAAAGCTTTGCGGTGAAATCATAACGTACGATAGCCGACAGGCGTGTGCCTTCGCCGTAGAAAAACGGCATTGAAAAACCGTAAAGCATATTTTTTTCATTTGCATAAATCCGGCTGTTGTAGCCGTCCGTGTTAAAATATGCGGCATAAACATCCACCTGAACCGGCGAATCGGGCTTTTTCCACCCTGCATTTTGCGAAACGACCCATCCGCGTTCGGCGGCGGATACGTTTTCGTCGTATGCGTTACCTTCTATCGTTGTGCGGAACGTCATGAGGTCTGAGGACTTGTGGATTATCTGTAAACGTAACCTGTGCCGGTCGGACGGTTTGATCGACACTTCGTGCTCTTCCGTGACATTCTTTTCACGCTGCCGGAAACGGTATCGTGCGGATACGGTTGTGTTTTTTATCCTGCTGAAATCAGCCTGAAGCATGTATTCACGCCCGGACGACGGGGCGTCTATCCCGTATTTAATCCACGGGAAACGGAAAAAATCGGTATAACCCGAAAACCGCCAGTAGGGAATCGGCGCCCATTGCATGCTGATATACACTCCTTCTTCATTCTGAACGGTGGAACTCTGCGAGAAAGCATTGCCGTAGAGAGCTTGGTATCTGCGGTCGTAATATCTGTGCAGGATGAGTGTCCGTATACCGGACGGAGCGCTCCATTGCAGGGCGTTCAGGGTTGCGGCGGCGCCGTTTTGCGAAAAGGCGGTTTCGCCGTAAAAGGTGATTTTTCCGTGTTGCCATTTATAATCAATGCTTGCGTTCGTATTCCGTTTGCCGCGGAAGTAAAATTTGTTATAGGGCATCGGGTTGGGGTCGACGGAGGCGCCTCCGAATGAAGAGGTCAATGCGGTGATGCCGACAAGCAGTTGCGGGCTTATGTACCGGATGTTGCCGCCTGCCGTTTGAACCGTTATGTTATGTTTTTTCTCCAGGTCGCCTTTTGTACGGTGAATACCGTCTGTTTTAAACGATGAAATCGTGTTTTCTCCGGCCGTGGCATCCGCATGGCGGGTCGAATAAAACGCGCTTATATCCACGTTTTTCAAGGATATGGTGGAAGCGACGCCACGGAAAAAATCATTTTCGTTTGTCGAATAGTGACGCCTGAATCCGTTATTGCGGCGTTCGGCCTGCGATAATATGCTGCTTCGCGACGGGGTGAAATCGTTGCTTATGACAAGTCCCTGGCCAAAGGATACTTTAAAATCCCCGACCGCAAAACTTCTTATTTTGCCGACATCTTTCAGGAATACATGCCCCGAATAATAGTCAAACCCTTTGTGCTGCCCGTTCCAAAATGCTTCTCCCGCATCTTTTTCCGCCACAAATCCTATTTGCAGGCGGTTGTCGAACGAGTAAGCGTAACGCACGGATGAATAAAATGGTTCCCCGGCATATTTGCGGTTGGGATATTTCTGCAACACGCTGTCGGGATAATCCCCATATCCTTTCTTTTCGTTCAGGCATCCGTCATATCGCAATACGAGTTCGTTTTTGCCGTATTTCAAAAGATTTTTAAGGTTTACGGCGCGCATTTTATTGACTTCTCCCACATATACGAACGGAAGTATCAATTCGATCGTCTGCATGTCTAAGAACCGGATATTTTTGAGTTCGTAGATTGAAACGAATTCACCCTGTTTTTTCAGATAATCGAGTATGTAAAGGATTTGTATATCCGACAGGAAGGGCAGTTTTTTCAGATCTTCCGCCGTGACAAGGTTGAGGTTTAACGGGTTTTCGGAGAGATAAGACAAATCATTGTATAATGATTCGATGGATTCGCTGTTTTCGTCTTCCGAATCTTCCAGCAGTTCCTCTATGTATTCAATCCACTTGTCATTGGAAATGATTTCCTGACTGTAAGCGTTATAACAGTTTATCAACACGGTTATCAACCATGTTGTCAACATCCGTGACATGCGTTGCCGTTTTTTGGTAAATTTCATCACTTGAACCGTTAACCGTTGTTTCGTTTCAGAAAGAGAAGGAAAGTCCGACGCCCATGCTTACGCCGAGTATGGAATGATACATCATACCGACATCGGCGTCGATACCGGCTATGCAATAGCCTACGCCCAATGAAGGTCTGAGTGGAGCGGTTCTTATTCCGGTACGTATTTTGAAATCATCGAACGGTATGTATTCCATACCGAATGAACCGGTGATAACGTTTTCTTCGCTGTTTTCGAGGCTGCCGGTTATTAACGCCATGTTCATAATGTCCCAGTTGAAACCCAACTGTACGGAATAGGATGCAATATGTTTGTTGTCAATATTTTTATCCCCGGTTTTAACGGAAGGGAAGTGTAGTATTGACAATCCTGTCAACACGTTTTCAACAGGCCGGTACGTAATGCCGACGTCTGCGGATACCCGGCCGGAACTTTCTTCGAAAAGCGCCGATTGGAGCAGGGCATATTGCAGCGCTATTCCAAGCGACCATTTATGAGCGATCCGTTTGCCCGTTGACAGCCGGAAAAGGCTTTCGCGGTACTCGTCATAGCCGAACGAAGTGATCTCAAAGCCTGCCGGCAGGATATCATTCAGGCAGTAAAAGCCGCCGCTTACGGTCGCTAATTCACTGACGGAATATCGGTTGTAATAGTTTGCATACAGTTTATTCCGTTTCTGCAGGGCCAGAAGCGCCGGGTTAAAAAGCGGAGTTTCCGTCACACCTCCTCCGCCGAGACTTAACGTCCGCAAGTCCGGGAGGCGCAGATTGTCGGTGGCTGTGGCGGTTAAATACACAAACCACCCGAAGAAAAGCATCGTAATGATTCGTTTTGTTTTCATAAGTACCGACCGTTTTATATGCCCTGCAAATGTAATGGGAAAAAGTTATATTTTCAAATAAAAAGAATAATTTTCAAGCAAAAAGAATAAAATGAGTAAAAATGAAGGGAAAAAATTGCAGATGAAAAAAAAAGCGTTACCTTTGCACCCGCATTTCAAAAGGATGTCCCGTCGATTTGCTAGCTCAGTAGGTAGAGCACATCCCTTTTAAGGATGGGGTCCTGGGTTCGAATCCCAGGCAAATCACTGC
>JAITDQ010000277.1 GCA_031282485.1 Tannerella sp.
ACATCTACTTTTTTGCCTTTCACACAATGGTTTAACATCTCTATAAGCTGCGAAGGAATGAGCGTGTCTTTCCGTCCGAAGTTTATTTTCAGGATTTTCATTCCTTCTTCGGCGCGATCGGACGACAGTTTTCGTTTTCCTTCCTTTCCGTCGCGCTTTCCTTTTGCTTCGGACACACTCGGTTTTTCGTCCGCATTTTCTATTTCCCCTGCGTCGTGATAGTAGTCTATGAGGCGGTTAAATTCAAGGGATACGATTCGTTTTATGATATCTTCCTTTTCGAGCCATTCCAGTTTGCGAAAGATAGAAGGCATCAGTGCTGCAATATCCGCTTCGTTTACTTTCACTTTTTCTATTTTGTCGGCGAAGTTGAAAAGTTGTTTTTCGCAGATTGTTTTGCTGTTGGGGATGACGCCTTTTTCAAATTTGCAGTTTGCGGCGTCCGTTATTTTGCGTAATTTCCCTTTTTCCTTTATGTGGCAGATGGCGATGGAGATACCGGTTTTGCCGGCGCGGGCGGTACGTCCGCTCCGGTGGGTATAGGCTTCCGTTTCGTCGGGCAAGCCGAAATGTATGACATGCGTCAGGTTGTCGACGTCTAATCCTCTTGCCGCAACGTCGGTGGCGACGAGCAGTTGCAGGTTGCGGTTGCGGAATTTCTGCATCACATAGTCGCGCGCCGCCTGCGTAAGTTCGCCGTGCAGGGCGTCGGCATTATAGCCGTCGTGGATGAGTTTGTCCGCTATCTCCTGCGTTTCGCGCCGTGTGCGGCAGAAGATGATGCCGTAGATGTTGGGGTAATAATCGGCGATGCGTTTAAGCGCCAGGTATTTGTCTTTGGCGTGTACCATGAAGTAGATATGGCGTATGTTATCGTTTCCCCGGTTTTTTCCGCCGATAACGATTTCGCGCGGCGAATGCATGTAATTTCCGGCTATCCTTGCGATTTCTTTCGGCATCGTGGCGGAAAAGAGGAGCATGTTGCGTTCCGTGGGCACTTTCGACAATATTTCTTCGATGTCCTCGGCAAATCCCATGGACAGCATCTCGTCCGCTTCGTCGAGTATGACGTTTTTAACGGAGGAGAGATCCGCTACGCGCCTGTTCATGAGGTCGAGCAGGCGTCCGGGCGTGGCAACGATTATCTGTACTCCTTTGGAGAGGGTTTTTATCTGGCTTTCGATGCTTGAACCTCCGTAAACGGGGAGGACTGACATGTTTTCCATATATTTTGAATAATCGTTCAGGTCGGACGCGATCTGCAGACACAGTTCGCGCGTGGGACAGAGTATGAGCGTCTGCGGACGGCGCAGCGCGACATTTGTTTTTTGTAATACGGGCAGGCCGTATGCCGCCGTCTTTCCCGTTCCGGTTTGCGCCAGCGCAATGATATCCCGGTTATTTTCCAGCATGAGGGGGATCACTTCTTCCTGTACGGGCATGGGCGCAGCATAACCCATCTCGCTGATAGCCCTGATAATTTCAGGCACAATGCCTAATTCTTCAAATTTATTCATAAAATTATTTTCTCCCTTTTTTTTATTTCCAGGGATTGTTTCAGTATTTAAAAGGCCGCAAAGGTAATATAAATAATTGACAGTTTGCAATTATTTTGCAAAATAAAGAGAATGCTTTATTTTGGGGAAGAAAAATAAAAAAGGTATTATTTTTGTGATTTCCCGCGCTTTCATTATCTTTGTCGGAATTTTAATAATATCACAGATGTATATTCCTCCTGTTTGAAAAGATGTTCGGGACAGGACAGGATGTTTAAAGATGTAAGATGTAAAAAAAGAAAAAAATGAATGTAATTAACAAGACGATTGATTTGGGTGATGGAAGGACTATCACCGTCGAAACCGGGAAGTTGGCCAAACAGGCGGATGGCGCAGTGACGGTACGTATGGGTAACACGATGTTGCTTGCTACCGTTTGCGGTGCGAAGGATGCAGCCCCGGGTGTGGATTTTATGCCGCTTCAGGTGGATTATAAAGAGAAATTTTCGGCATTCGGCCGTTTTCCGGGTGGTTTTACCCGCCGGGAAGGGAAGGCTTCCGACTATGAGATTCTGACGTCGCGTTTGGTTGACCGCGTTTTACGGCCGCTCTTCCCGGACGACTATCATGCAGAAGTGTTTGTGAATATCATCCTTTTCTCGGCCGACGGGGAGGATATTCCGGATGCACTGGCCGGACTGGCGGCTTCGGCTGCTCTGGCCGTGTCGGATATACCGTTTAACGGGCCGATCTCGGAGGTGCGCGTCGCACGCCTGGACGGCAGGTTTATTATCAATCCGACTTTCTCGCAACTGGAAAATGCCGATATAGATATTATGGTCGGCGCTACGGCGGAGAATATCATGATGGTGGAAGGCGAAATGAATGAGGTGCAGGAAGCGGATATGCTCGAAGCAATCAAGGTTGCCCATGAGGCGATTAAGGATCATTGCCGTGTGCAGCTGGAGCTTGCCGAAGAGTGCGGCAAGACGGTAAAACGTGTATACTGTCATGAAGAAAATGACGAGGATTTGCGCGCTGCCGTGCGTGCGGCATGTTATGACAAGGTTTATGCGATTGCGGTCTCCGGCAGCGGCAAACAGGAAAGGACGGAGGCTTTCGAGGCTATTAAAGATGAGTTTAAGGCGCAATATTCGGAAGAGGATCTGGAAGTGAAGGGCGCGCTGATCGACCGTTACTATCATGATGTGGAGAAAGAGGCGATGCGTCGCGCCATTCTGGATGAGGGTAAACGCCTCGACGGACGCAAAACCGTCGAGATTCGCCCGATATGGATCGAAACGGACTTCGTGCCCGGACCTCACGGGGCGGCCGTTTTTACGCGAGGCGAAACGCAGTCGTTGACGACCGTTACGCTCGGAACGAAAACCGACGAAAAGATTGTAGACGATGTGTTGACACACGGTAAGGAACGTTTCCTGCTTCATTATAATTTCCCGCCGTTTTCAACAGGCGAAGCCAGGCCGCAACGCGCCGTGGGACGTCGCGAGATCGGTCACGGCAACCTGGCGCACCGCGCACTGAAACGGATGATACCGGAACAGTATCCGTATGTCGTGCGTATCATATCGGATATCCTGGAGTCGAACGGCTCGTCTTCCATGGCTACCGTTTGTGCCGGAACGCTGGCGCTGATGGATGCCGGTATCCCGATCCGCAAACCGGTATCGGGAATCGCCATGGGACTTATCTCCGAAAATAAGGGAACGAATTATGCCGTTCTTTCGGATATTCTGGGCGACGAGGATCATCTCGGGGATATGGATTTCAAGGTTACGGGTACGAAAGACGGTATTACGGCTACACAGATGGATATCAAGGTGGACGGTCTGTCGTACGAGATACTCGAGAAAGCCCTGGCGCAGGCGAAAGAAGGACGTTTGCATATACTCGGCAAAATCACGGAAGCGATGCCTCAACCGCGTCCCGAACTGAAACCGCATGCACCGCGCATAGAAACATTTACCGTAGGTAAGGAATTTATCGGCGCAATCATCGGACCGGGTGGAAAGATTATTCAGGGTATACAGGAAAAAACCGGCGCTACGATTTCTATCGAGGAGATCGATAACAAGGGCGTGATCGAAGTTTCCGGAACAAACAAGGAAAGTATCGACGCGGCTATAAAAGCGATTAAGATCATTGTGTCCGTGCCCGAAGTAGGCGAGGTGTACGAAGGCAAGATTTCTTCCGTGATGCCTTACGGGGCGTTTGTGGAATTTATGCCCGGCAAGGACGGACTGCTCCATATTTCCGAAATAGACTGGCAACGTTTGGATACGGTTGAAGAAGCCGGCCTCCGGGAGGGCGATCCCGTGAAAGTGAAACTGGTTGATATCGATCCGAAGACGGGCAAGTTTAAACTGTCACGCAAAGCATTATTGCCGAAGCCGGAAGGATACAAAGAGCAGGAGCGTCCGCAACGTCCTCCGCGTCAGAACGGCGGCGGTGGCGGCCATTCGCATAATCGCGACGGCGGCGGCCGGCGGTAATATTTCAATAAATGCCGGGAAAGCAGTCTGACGGGCTTCGGAGCGGTTTTTGCAACGTGCATGTCTACGCTTGCAGCGAAGCAAAGGAAGCACGAATGAGAGCTTGTTTTTGCAGCATGTCCGGAGACATGCTTTCCGTCCGGCAAAGGCGGGAATCTTCGGCGAGCGAGGGGGGTAAACGGTTATTCTGCGTCTCTGCCGAATGTGCATAAAAAAAGCGTGCAAACTTTTGAATAAGGTTTACACGCTTTTTGTTGTCGTTACAAAGCAAAACATTTTATGTCGAAGCACATAAGCGACGCAAAATAAACAAAATATAACTGTTTCGGGAGTAATGTATCTTCTTTCCCCAAGAATGCAGGAGGCTTGCCCACATAGTGGGCAACTTTCCCGACGAGAATAAATGACTTGCCCACATAATGGGCAATCTTCTCAACGAGAATAAATGACTTGCCCACATAATGGGCAACCTTCCCGACGAGAATAAATGACTTGACCACATAGTGGGCAACCCTCCTGACGAGATTAAGAGACTTGCCCACACAGTGGACAACCTTCCCAACGAGATTAGGAGACTTTCCGACACAGCGGGAAAGGCTTTCAACCCTGCCACAGAGATGTAATTAATCGCGTCTCTACCCTTCCGAACGGAATAATCTTGCAGATGTTTTCACCGAAACAACGCTATATCAACAGTTAAAACAATAGAAAGAAGAAATATATGAATACAAAAAAAATCTTCACATTTGTATTTTGCAGTACATCTGTTTGTCCCTGTTCCGGGAGAAACGGACAGCCTGAACAACCCAATATTATTTACATCATAGCAGATGACTTGGGTTACGGCGATTTGGGATGCTATGGTCAAGAACTTTTCATAACACCGCATATTGACCGTCTGGCAAAAGAGGGAATGAGATTTACCCAATTCTATGCGGGATGTACCGTGAGCGCCCCGTCGCGTTCGTCATTAGTCACCGGTTTGCATACGGGACATACACCCATACGGGGAAATAAGGCTTTCCAGGGAGGCGATTATCCCCAGCCGGAACATACGTATACCATCGGCAAAATGCTGAAGTCCGGAGGATACGTAACCGGATGCTTCGGCAAGTGGGGACTGGGAGCACCACACACGGAAGGAGCACCACACAGACAAGGATTCGATACGTTTTTCGGATATAACAGTCAAGCGCTGGCGCACAATTACTACCCGTATTATCTGTGGAAAAATCAGGACACGGTCCGGCTGAAAGAAAATGAAGGTTTTGGGAAAGGAATCTATGCGCCGGACATGATTCACAACGAAGCCATCAAATTCATTCGCGAGAATAAAGACCGTCCGTTTTTTGCCTTTCTCACATACATCATTCCTCATGCCGAATTAGTTAATCCGGAAGACAGTATTGCGGCCATGTATAAGGGAACATTCCCGGAAACCCCGTACAGAGGAGTGGACGAAGGCGCTACCTACAGACAGGGCCCTTACGGAAGTACGCCACATCCGAAAGCCGATTTTGCAGCCATGGTGACCCGCCTGGATACCTATGTGGGCGATATTTATAATTTGTTGAAAGAATTGGGACTTGACAAAAATACAATCATCCTGTTCACCAGCGACAACGGCCCTCACATCGAAGGAGGCGCCGATCCGCATTTTTTCAAGAGTTACGGGCCTTTGCGCGGAGTAAAGCGTGACCTTTATGAAGGAGGTATCCGGATTCCTTTTATCACGTGGTATCCCGGGAAAATAAAAGCCGGAACAGTCAGCCATCACATTGCAGCATTCTGGGATGTGATGCCTGCGTTGGCCGAACTGACCGGGATAAGGATAACCGGGCATACGGACGGTATTTCTTTTCTTCCAACATTATCCGGACAGAAACAGCAGATACAACATGAATATTTGTACTGGGAATTTCATGAACAGGGCGGAAAAGCAGCGGTAAGAAAAGGCAATTGGAAAGCTGTCATGCTGAATGTCAACAACACGGAAAAGACAGGGATTGAACTCTATGACTTATCGAAGGACATTCACGAAGACAATAATGTCGCCGGACAACATCCTCAGATTGTATCCGAAATGTGGCAAATAATGAAAAATTCACATACCGATTCGGATGTGTTTCCGTTTTCAATACCTCCCCTGAATCATTAACGGGTGAAACCGGTTTGCGCGCCTCATTATTAAATCACATACTCATACACGCCTGACGAAAGCGTGTGTTCCTGTTTCGTGACGGGCAGTATCAGACGAGCCGCCGTATTGCCGGGTATGACGACTTTCAGCCGTATTTTGTCGCCTTCGCGTTTCCACGACGACTGTATTTTCCCGTAAATGGACTGTATCTCTACGTTTAATTCGTTCATGTC
>JAITDQ010000075.1 GCA_031282485.1 Tannerella sp.
CCGCTCCAGGCGTGGTTGACGGTTCCTCCGCCAAAACCTTCGGCGCCTATGCCCCAGCCTTCAAACAGCGTCGTACAGTTGTCGTATGATAACATGCGTTCGTATCGCGTTTTCATGCGTTGCAGGGCAAAGGCAGGCTCGTCCATGAGAAAGAGGGCTTCCAGCACATATTTCTCCATGTAAGGGCTGGCGTGATATTCCTTTTTCAATACATTTAACAGGGCGGGATATTTATCCTTTGAAGCTAAACCGGAAACAACGGCCATGGCCTGTGCACGGTCGTCGGTCTCGCCGCGGTAACCGGGTGAACGGTATGCCGTGCCTGTCCAGAACTTGGCGTCGAAATTTTTCTCTATATTTTTCATCATGAACTGAACGGCCTCCGCATCGGCATTTTTCCCAAGCTGTAGCGCAAAGGCATGTTCCGCTTTAAGAGCCAGATAATACCAGGCGTTCGTCAAAACGCCCATGTCAATATTATTGCCCCAGTCGCCCCAGCTCCATTCCCCGGTACGCTCAACGGCCAGACCGTTCCGGTCGACCTGCCACACTTCGTGCAGATATTTTTTCAAACGGTCGTATATTACAGGGACGAAACTGCTGTCCGCACTGTAATAATATTGCAGGTGAAAACCGTACCACCCGACCGATGCCAGCATTTGCAGAGGCAATTCCCTGTTCCAGTTCCCGGCCGGTGAGGGGGCGAAGACGACGCCGTCGGCGCGTTGCCAGTTCATCAGTTCATGGATACCTTTCAGGGCTAACCTGTGCGACGAAGGCGTCAGTGCATAAAAGGCCTCGCCAAGTTCATTCACTTCATCGCCCCACCACTGCGCACGCTCGCGGTCGGGACAGTCCATATACGTATCCCGCATGGTGACATAAAGCGTACGCGCGGCGCGTTTCCAGAGTTCATTATAAAAGGGGTCGCTGCACCGGAACGGCTCTACAAATTCCGCATCATATCCCGTCTCCCTGTATTTCACGTCCACGACTTCGACGCCTTCGGGTATCACGTACCATACTTCGTGACCGTTCATCCAGCCGAAACTTTCATACTCCTGTTCGCCGTCGCGCGTTATGTATTCGGCACGGACATTCGGCGCGCTTCCGCCACGGTAATTATCCGTCTGCATCCCGACGACGGCGCCTGCCGCAGCCCGTACTTTCAGGTATGGAGTGACATGGCAGTTATACGGTAAACGGCAAAACAAAGTATCACCTTTAGCGGATTTCCTGATATCCGTGTATCCGGTCAGCCCGTAATCTTTCCACAGAGGAACCGGACGCTTTACTAACCGTCCGACAGGCGCATCCGTAATATCACATATCATTAACGAACCCCGTATATTCCCGGAAAACGACTTTTTATTCCAGCCGATTATCTCCCGCCTTGCGTCGAAGCGAATATTGCTCTCCGGCAAACGGAAGTTGGGATGAGGCGCATCCGTATTCCGGTAAGCGTCATAGACCGTTCCCCGCCACGAAGCGTCCGAGACGATTTCCAGCCCGGGAGCCGTCGCCTCAAACCACAGTCCCGCAACACCACTGTTCACGTGACTGAATCCGTTTCGCCCGAAATGCCAGACAAGGACGGCGATTGTGTTATCCCCGGCCGTCAGATACGGGGCGATTTCCACCTCGTCAAAGTAAGTCGCATTACGTGCAGGCCCCCGCTTCAATCCTCCTTCAAAGACAACCAGCCGGTCATTAATCCAGAGCCAGTATTTCGAATCCGCCGCAATGCGGGCAACGAGCGACTGCGGCGGCGCCGCCGTTAACGTCACGTCTTTACGGAAAATGAGCCATGTATTCGGTTCGCTTTGTGTCTGTTCCAGGCTAATCCAGCTTCCTTTTGCCGATTCCGTCCCGTCGCCGAAGCTCCATGCTGCCGGCAAACAGCAAAGAAGAAGGAATGTAATGAAGAGTATTTTTTTCATAGTGTTTAATCTTTTTGATTAGTAATTTCGGGGGGTAAAGATACGTTTATAAATCAAATCCGCAAAATTTTTGTCATCTTTGGGGATGCATTTTCGGACTGTCGCGCACGACGTTCTTCAAAACCAGGCTTGATTTCAGTTCAAATCAAGCTTGATTTCAGTTCAAACCAAGCTTGATTTCTCTTCAAATCAGGCTTGATTTTGCTTCAAATCAGGCTTGATTTCTCTTCAAATCAAGCCTGATTTCCTTCGGCATCAGGCTTGCTATTGAGAATCAGGATTATACGGCGCACGGCATAATCCGTTTATATGCCGTACAGGACATTCGACAGGCCGGGTTTTTGCTTCCCGGGATTTGACGGTGAAATGCCGGCCGGTCATTTGAGTGTTGTGTATGTTTAACTGTGCCGGATGAAAATTTATTGAAATTATTATCGTCAAAGTCATTTAATTATTGTAGCTTTGTGGCCATATTGTTTAACTTGGTAAATAGAGAATTTTTATGAAACGGAAAAATGTTTTTTTGATGTTATGCGTAATGATGATATTATTCGCATGTAAATCTGTTGACGATGTTCCGGAGACGAACAGGGTTGAGCCGCCGCAGACTTCTGTAGAAAAAGAACCCGCGGAAGAAGAACCTGCGAAGGAGGAAGAACTGCCGGAACTGATACTGATACCGCGCGAGGAGATCGCGCTGACGAACGGAGAACAGGCGATTGCCACCAGGAACAATACGTTTGCCTTTGAACTGATGCGGCGGGTTTCCGGCGAAGATCCCGACAACAATCTGATGATTTCTCCCCTTAGCCTGAGTCTGGCGCTGGCCATGCTGAACAACGGGGCTGC
>JAITDQ010000158.1 GCA_031282485.1 Tannerella sp.
AAAAACTGGATTCCTTTCGTACAATTTACTTCTACCGTTATTATTGTTGCGGATATGCCGTTTACTGCAGCTGCAAAAGTTTTGACTAACATGATTCAATGCTAATGTTTGTATTCGTGCAAATTGAAAAAAGATCAATTTACTTCATAATCTCATCTATTGTCTGTTTGAGTTCCACTCCGTTTGCCGTTCTGAGTTTTATGATACCGTCTTTATCCATAAGAAAACATTTCGGCAGGGAACTCACATTGTATTTTTCAAATAAATTAATAGCCTGTCCGGCAGAATCCGTAACCAGATTCCACTGAATAGTATCCCGGCGTAACATGTCGCGCACCTCGTTCATTTCGTCGTCGAGGCTGATAAGCAGGATTTCCAGCGAATCTTTCGGATATTCCGTTGTAATCTCATCCAGCATCATCACGTCGGTCTGGCACATATCGCACCACAGGGCGGTGAATGCAAGTATGTAGTATTTATTGAGGAAGGAATCCGGCGTAACCGTCTGTCCGTATATATTGGTCACCCTGAAATCGGGAGCTTTAACGCCCTCCATGCTGTTTTTTGCTTTTGCAATCTGCGAGCGCAGGTTTTTCACGATATAGTAATCGTCCAATTCGGGAGACAGCAAATCAAGAAGGTCTTCCGTCTGTTCCATTTCTTCAGGATGAGTAAAATAGGTGTCAATAAGGACGGTGGACGCTTTTTCCCTCGGGTTTTTGGAGATAAAATCCTGGGCGATTCTTTTCAATTCGAGATGAAGAGTCGCCAGTTTGGACAGGCTTTCGCTGTTTGAGGACGAGTTCCCGTTTTTGTTGTCCGAAATATCGGCCTGTTCTTTCAGTATTGTTTCCGCTTTCCTTTTAAATTCCGACAGTTTATTGTTGATTTGTCCGCCTTTTGCCTCTATCAGTGCGGGATATTTTGCGTCGCCTTTTACCTGAACGGTTTTCCCCGTTTCGGGATAGACGGTAAACCACTGTTCCCGGTTGTTGTAGTAAAAAGTGATTGACTGCAGGTTGTCGTCCTGTTCGTGTGATATGATAAAATGACCTTTTTCGTCACATACAAGTGTGTCGACCGTATTCCCTTCCGATGATTCGTATACAACATATAACGCAGCATTATCCAGACCGGATAACCTGCCTTCTACCTTGTATACATTGCCGTTATCACAGGCAAATAAGAGTAATACAACGCTTACTATGTAAACAATCCGTCTCAAAATAGTCATATATTGGATGTAATTCGCGCCGTAAAGATAATACATTATTTCATGGATGCAAAATATTTACAATGAATTTTTAATTTTTGTATAAAAAAAGGCGCAATTCCGTTGTGAATTACGCCTTTATATTACACGTTATTACGCGATTACAATTCAGGTCCTGCGGCAACTAAAGTTTTACCTGCGGCAGCTCCGGTGAATTTCTCAAAATTCTTAATAAAGCGTCCTGCAAGGTCTTTTGCCTTTTCGTCCCACTGGGCGGCATTGCCGTAAGTATCGCGGGGATCGAGGATTTTCGGATCAACACCCGGCAATTCCGTCGGAACTGTAAAATTGAAATAAGGAATGGTTTTCACAGGCGCCTTGTCGATTGAGCCGTCAAGGATCGCGTCGATGATTCCGCGCGTATCTTTAATGGAAATGCGTTTGCCCGTTCCGTTCCAGCCGGTGTTAACCAAATAGGCTTTCGCGCCCGATTTCTGCATTTTCTTAACCAGTTCCTCGCCGTATTTCGTGGGATGCAACGACAGGAAAGCTGCTCCGAAGCAAGCGGAGAATGTCGGTGTCGGCTCCGTGATACCACGTTCCGTTCCTGCCAGTTTTGCCGTAAATCCCGAAAGGAAATAATATTGTGTCTGTTCCGGATCGAGGATGGAAACGGGAGGCAATACGCCGAATGCATCGGCCGAAAGGAAGATGACTTTTTCGGCGGGGCCTGCTTTGGAAACCGGCTTGACGATGTTCGTAATATGGCCGATAGGATAGGAAACGCGCGTATTTTCGGTAACCGACTTGTCGGCGAAATCTATCTTGCCGGTAGCGTCGACGGTAACGTTTTCCAGCAAAGCGTCGCGTTTGATGGCGTTATAAATGTCCGGTTCGCTTTCCTTGTCTAAGTTAATGACTTTGGCGTAGCATCCGCCTTCGAAGTTGAAAACGCCTTCGTCGTCCCATCCGTGTTCGTCGTCGCCGATCAGCAGGCGTTTCGGGTCGGTCGAAAGGGTTGTTTTGCCCGTACCCGACAAGCCGAAGAAGATCGCCGTGTTTTTGCCGTTCAGATCAGTGTTTGCCGAACAGTGCATGGAAGCCATGCCTTTCAGCGGCAACAGGTAGTTCATGTAAGAGAACATGCCTTTTTTCATTTCGCCGCCATACCATGTGTTGAGGATAATCTGTATTTTCTCGGTCAGGTTGAATACGATTGCTGTCTCGGAATTGAGTCCCAGCTCTTTGTAGTTTTCAACTTTCGCTTTCGAAGCGTTCATGATGACGAAATCAGGTTCTCCGAAATCAGCCAGTTCCGCGGCCGTGGGACGGATGAACATATTCGTCACAAAATGAGCCTGCCATGCCACTTCCATGATGAAGCGGAGTTTCAGGCGGGAGTTTTCGTTTGCTCCGCAGAATGCATCGACGACGAACAGCCGTTTTTTCGAGAGCTGTTTTGTTGCCAGTTCTTTCAAAGCCGCCCAGCATTTTGCGTCAACCGGTTTATTATCATTTTTATAAGCGTCGGAAGTCCACCATACGGTGTCCTTGCTTGTCTCGTCCATTACGAAAAATTTATCTTTCGGAGAACGGCCCGTATAAACGCCTGTCATTACATTTACCGCACCAAGTTCCGTGACCTGACCCTTTTCAAAACCTTCCAAACCTGTTTTTGTTTCTTCCTTAAATAGTTGATCGAAAGAAGGATTGTGTACGATTTCCGCTACACCGTTAATCCCATACTTGCTTAAATCTAAATTTGCCATGTTTAAAACTTTAATTAGTTGATATTGTTAATTATAATAGCACTTCTTCATTCTTTTACCTGCTTTTTGAAAAAGCCCCTTGTTATTCAGGCTACAAAAGTACTATAAATTTTCGAACTTGGAGCGTAATTAAAGAAATTTTTCATTATTTACCCGGATTTACCTGTATGTTTACCGATTTTTGTCTTTGCCGCGTGAAATTAAATACGGAAAAATTTCCTTATTTGAAAAACCGGTTGTACTTTTGCGCGGATTTTAAGGACTTGAATATAGGTTTTAAACGTTTAATTAAATAGAAAAATTATGTCAAAAGTAACTGTTATCGGCGCGGGAAACGTAGGTGCAACCTGTGCGGACGTGTTGGCCAAACGTAATGTGGCATCTGATATTGTACTGATAGATATCAAAGAAGGGTATTCGGAAGGAAAAGCGATGGATATTATGCAGACGGCGACGCTGGTTGATATTAATGTACGCGTCACGGGAGTAACCGGTGATTATACGGCAACCGCCGATTCGGATGTGATTGTCGTCACTTCGGGTTTGCCCCGCAAGCCCGGTATGACCCGCGAAGAGTTGATCGGTGTAAATGCCGGTATTGTAAAATCCGTAGTTGAAAGCGCATTGAAATATTCCCCGAACGCGACGCTTATTATCGTCAGCAACCCGATGGATCCGATGTGTTATCTGACCGCGAAGATTTCGGGATTGCCGCGCAACAAAGTGATCGGCCTGGGAGGCGCCTTAGACAGCGCCCGTTTCAAATATTATTTAAGCCGGGCGCTTAACGTTAATCCGAACGATGTCGAAGCAACCGTCATCGGCGGACATGGCGATACGACCATGGTTCCCCTCACATCGCTGGCAACGTGCAAAGGCGTTCCCGTAACGCAACTGCTGTCCACGGAAAAG
>JAITDQ010000163.1 GCA_031282485.1 Tannerella sp.
CCTTTACGAAGCATACAAAAATTCGATAGAAGGAAGCACAGCAACAGGCATTGCAGTAAAAAACACCAATGCCCCCGTATTTTCCATCCTACAACCGGTACTGACCGCATCCGAATTCAATTATTACATTGTCGGATACGACCCCAAACTTTTCAGCAACATTTCAATCTCCGATACCGGCGAAATGACATACACCATTGCCGCAAGCGCAATAGCAGACGACAAGAGTTACATCAATATCATATTCGCAAGAAAATAATCAAGCGGCATGGAAACAAAAGAACAAACCCGAATACACAAACAAAACATCAACGCCATACACAAAAAAAGAAATAAGTTTTTGTTTAATATTAATTTTTTATACCAACCCTTAATTTACTGCCCTTAACCTGTTTATTATTAATTCTTATATTACTTGTACTAACCCTTAACTACCAATAAAAATCCCCGTAAGGCAACAGAACGCCACGGGGATTTTTCATTAAACCACCTTTAAAAAGGAAACCGCCCCATTTGGAATCGGGAACTCCCGACTGGGAATCGGGAACTCCCGACTGAGAATCGGGAACTCCCGACTGAGAATCGGGAACTCCCGACCGGGAATCGGGAACCCCCGACTGAGAATCGGGAACTCCCGACCGGGAATCGGGAACCCCCCAAAATCAACGATTACGATACCATTTCACATAATATTATAATAAAAACAAGTAATAACAACACATAATTCAAAATAAAAAACTAAATTTGTACCCGAATCAAACTTTAATACACCGGAAATTAACCGGAAGAAAAAACAAAAAAACATAATACAAAATGAAAACCGTTCACATACCTGACATCACATCCACATTCCATGAAGAAACATTACCTTCAAGACCACCGCCACAAACCACAGTCCCGCACTGTCCGCCAAAACCGCAGCGGAGACTGACACCGTAAACAAACAAAAAAAAATAAACTTTTTAATTCAAATAACTCGATAATACAACGACCCGGCTGATGTAACCAACACATCAGCCGGGTTTGTATTATTTATCATAAAAACAAAAAACATGAACAAATTTAAAAACTTCAAACTCATGCCCTGTCTGGCAGCAGTAATACTGTGCCTTACAGCCTCCCGTTCGGAAGCTCAGACACCGGGCGGAATCGGAAACACAAACTACCGGATCGCAGCATGGCTGACACCGGAAAACTACAATCCGTTGACCGGAACATGGACAAACCGTATTCTGTCAAGCGCCACCGGCAGCGTAGGAAACTTCAGCCAGTCCGGTCTTTCAGGAACACTCGCCTACCCCGCCGGCCCCTCCAGTCCGGGATTTAACTTCCATCCCGCAGTACGTTTCGACAATCAGTCCGAAACAGCCGCCAGGAACCATATCGCATCCGCCGGCACATACACCGTTACATCAGGCAGCAACACCACCGCCATCTTTGTCCTGAACCGCAAACCAAGGTCCGGCCAAACTATTTTCGACGGCTACGATTACCTGATGTCTTTCGGCGACGGAATAGGCAATTCAATCTGCTGGTACGCCGGAAATACCAACGAACAGCTGGACCTCTTTGCCGATAACAACATCAGCAACGCGTTCCGTAGAGGAATCATAGCAATTGACAACGCCAACAACGGCGCCAACCCCCTGATCGTTTACAACAACGGAGCCGAATCCAAACCTGCCGTCACAATAAACGCAACAATCGCACCGTCAAAAATAGACCTTGCCGGCGGCGGAGCGTCGCGAAACGGCGGATACTACGGCTTCGAAGGCGACATACAGGAAGTCATCGTCCTGAACGCCGTTACCGCCGACCGTCATATTGCAGCCGCCGACATGCAGAAAATCCATTCCTACCTCGCAATCAAATACGGTCTGCAGCTCAATAACATGAACAACTATGTCAATTCGCAGGGAAATACAGTCTGGACACGCAACACGCAATATAACAGCGGAGCCGTATTCGGTATCGCCCGCGACGACGCCTCGGCGCTATACCAGAAACAGGCCACAGGCGCCAACAATAATGTTACAGTCTTCGCCGGCTCAGACATAGCTACGTTCAATAACAACAACGACGGTTCGGCCGGCAACGGCGTATATTTGCTATTCTGTGCAAACAGTACCGATTTCACCAGTACCGTTCAATATTTCCACAGCGCCATTCCCGCCCCCGGCGGAGGTAGCGTCAGCGTGCGAAGCACAGTTTCGCTAAAAGTCCAGCTAACAGGCCAGGCAACCCCGTTCGAAGTCGGCTTCAAGCTGAACGCCGAACGGAAATACCGCTACATTCTCAAAAGCTCGTCGCCGGACTTCGAGCCGGCGTTGACCACAGTATTCCCTGTTGCCGGCTACGCAGACCAGCTCTTCCGGAACATTACCGTCAGTGATGGAGATTATATATCATTCGCAGGCGAAGGCCATGACACTGACATTACTCCCGGCGGCATCGACGCTTCAAACCTAAAAATAGCAGCATGGCTGACGCCGGAAAACTATATCCTGTCGACCGGCACGTGGATAAACCGCATCACAGGCAGCAATTCCGTCGGAAATTTCAGCCAGGCTAATGTATATAACGTCACCCCCGGCGCTCTAAAACCGCCATCCAAACCATCCGTGCCGGGATATAATTTCCATCCCGCCATCCATTTCGAAAGCATGGACGAAGCGTCAGCCGTTAACCATATCGCTTCCGACAACAACTACAACGTAACGGCAAATACAAACGTTACCACAATATTAGTTTTTAACCGCAAAATGCGCCCGAACGCAACCGACTTTGATAATTACGATTACATGCTGACCTTCACAAATTCGCTTTCCGATTACCCAAACTCTATCGGCTGGTTTGCAACCGGAATGTATACAAGGGATGATATCGACATCTTTGCCGACGTTCCGTCGGCAACAGCAACCACTTCAAACGGCGGCGTATTACGGAAAGGTATACTCACAGTCGACAATGCCAACAGTGGCGCCAACTCCCTGCATGTCTACAAAAACGGATCAAGATCCTTTTCATCCACAGCAACAAAAATAAACAGTACCTCAAAAATAAGCCTTGCAGGAGCAACATCTACAAGAGGCGCCTACGATAATTACGGCTTCGACGGCGATATACAGGAAGTCATCGTATTAAGCGCAGCCTCCGGCGGACACCTTGAATATACCGACATACAGAAAATCCATTCATACCTGTCCATCAAATACGGTCTGACGCTCGACAACAGAGAAGATTACCTCAATTCGGACGGAAATATTGTCTGGACATACGACCCGCAATACAACTGCGCAGTATTCGGCATCGCGCACGACAGTAAATCTGCACTCTACCAGAAACAGTCCCGGAACCTGAACAACGACCTTACAGTCTTCGCCGGCTCCGGCATCGCAACATTCAACAGCGATAACGACGGCTCAATCGACAACGGCGTCTACCTGCTATTCGGCGCCAACGGCGAAGATTTACATTTTATAGAAAATTATAACAACGCCAACATCCAGGTAGTCAATCCCGCCAACGTCTCCGTACGCAGCCGCACTTCGTTCAAAGTTCAACTGACGGGACAGCCTGCGCCGGCATCGTTCAACGTCGGCTTCAAACTGAACGCCGACATGAAATACCGATACCTCCTGAAAAGCACGTCGCCAAACTTCGAACCGGCCAACACCACACTGTATGAAATCGACAACTATTCCTCAGAAGGACTTGACGCCCAGATGTTCTCCAACATCTCCGTCCAGACAGGCGATTATATAGCATTCGCAGGCGAAGGAATCAACCAGAGCGGCTCCCCGGGCGGCGTAAGCAAAGGGTTGACAATGTGGCTCCGGGCAGACGACACCACACCGGGAGCTATCGACACAACACAAAATGTAATGCTCCAATGGGACGGCGGACAAAATAACAACTACATAAGCAACACCCTGGCATGGAAAAACCTGAAAAACCCTTCGGGAAACCTCCAAACCGTTGTCAATGCGTGGAAAGACATCGCACGAAACATCATTTACGATAACGTTACACAGCATATCGAGAAAAAAAGACCCGTATACCTGAAACGCCACTACCTGATGAACTATAACCCGGCTCTCGACTTTTACACCAACTGGGGTGTAAACGGCACCAACATGTCGGCATTCCTCAGTACCCGGAAATCCCCGATGAGCGTAGACAAACCGGCAAACAGTACAATTATCGCCGTCATCAACAGCGCAGTACGCCCTGCCGACGGCGACAATACCTACTTTATAGCATGGCATAACCCGGAAATCATGACAGACTATACACAATATTTCCCCGGTTATGGTTTCCAGTCCCAACTCAGCGGCAGCTCCAGGGTAGGCCGTCCGCGTCTCCGGCTCAATGATTTTGTAGATATAGACCAAAGAGTGTTCAATCCGGGCGAAACAACCATTGCTTCATACCAGCTAACAAACGTCCCGACCGGAAACAGATACATCCAGCCGGAAAATATCCGTGTAGGATTCAATATGCAGGAAGGCACAAACCCCGCTCCACAGCTCTCTTCCGCCACCTGGTACATGAACACAAACGGCTCAATCGGCGGTACGCTTTACCATACCCGTTCAATGCGCGGTATGATTTCTGAAATTATCACCTACGAACGCGCACTGAACGACGAAGAAAAAGTGAAAGTAAATTCATATTACGCCTTCAAATACGGACTTACGCTAAAACCAAACACCACCGGCTACAATAACGGACGATTCGACTACAAACTTTCCGGCGGGGAAGAAGTCTGGCCCGGCAAAAGCGTCCAAAACACCAGCGATTATGCAATATTCTACAACAACCTTGCCGCCATAGTCCGCGACGACGCAGCGCTGCTCAACAACCGGCAGGCGCACTCTACCGACGTCGGATCAATAGTCCATCTCGGAGTAGCAGGACAGTACACCGCCTACGACGGCGACCCGTCCGGCCTCGGATACTTTGAATACGACCAGGAAGCCGTCATGGTAGGCAATAACAAGGAAACAGGAACAACAACCGTCATAAACGAAATATGCGGTCCACAAGAAGTATTCAACCGTACATGGATGATACACAAAAAGACAAACAACGACCGGCCGATTCCGTTAATCATTTCCGCGCAAAGCAACGCCGGAAACAACCTGAGCGACCCATCGACAGCTAAATACGAAAGCGTACTCAACAAAAACTATCAACTCTACATGATTGCAGCCGAAGATAAAGAATCCATCAACCCAAATAACACCCAAACTTACGGGAAAAACATAACAGTCATCCCCATGACCTGGCTCAACGGCGAACACCAGTGTATCTACATCTTAAACCGGGAGAGAACCTTCATCACATTCGGATACAAAGAAGAAATAAAGGCGTGTACACCTGAAACCACGTTCCACGGCACAAAAACTTACCGGTGGCAAGACTGGACGGAGCAAAACTATGGAACAAACTGGCCGACAATTTCAAAATCCACGGAAATCGACCTCGGTAACGAAGTCAAGATTACAGGCACAAAAGTAACCTATGACAATCCGGTAAAAACCATCCGGAATTATCCACGGGCCAATAACGGATACCTCAGGATTGCACGCTCCGGCGGACAGTTTTCTTCGGAAGGAAACACCAATGGAAACCGCGTTACGGTAGAAATAAATATGAACTCGTCAACACTCGTCGACTTCCATATTTCAGGGCTCGACGGCCTGTCGAACTCATACGCGGCAGTGAAAGTAACCGGCTATTGTATTAATACTGATGGAACCGTAACATCGACAATTGTACCGGAACTGTCTTACGAAGCCACGCCGTCCGCTTCATCATACAAAATCACCGGAAACCGCGCCGAAGTGCAGCGCAACCAGTCAAACGGCTCAACAAGTCCCCGCGGAAAGGTAAACGTAAGATTCCCCCAAGGCGTGATGAAAATTGTAATCGAATATTATATGATGCAACGCGTAACATCATCAATACGCTGGCTGTATATCAGTCCTATCAACCTGCGTGCCGTGCCGCCGCCGCCCGTTGTCAACGAAGACGGGCTGTCGTTCGTGACGGACGTCGACAAAGACACCATAACCACCTGCCAACCGGTACAGTACATTTTCCGAATCCAGAACACAAACTGCACAAGCAAGACAATAAACTTCCTGGACATATTGCCCGAAGGACTGCAGTGGAAAGAAAACGGGATTAGATTGAACGAAGCCAACGCCGATAACGAATCTCTCGAAATCAACAACTACGCAGGAACACGTACGCTCGAAATCAAAAATCTTATCGTACCCGGAGAAGGAACCCTCCTGTTCACCGCAACGGCAGTCATCAACCCCGGCATCGAAGAGTATCACGACTACCGCAAATGGGGAAACAAAGCCGAAATAACATACGACCGGATTGTCGGAAACGATTCTTTCACGCAGAATCTTTGGAGCATGGACATGTACACTCATGACGAGTACACATATTTCTTTGCCTCATGGGAGAAGCGTAATGACAAAGTCAAGTTAACAACGGCATCCCATCCGTCAAAGTACGGACACAACTCGTCGATACAGGTAACGCTTACCGTTACAAATCCCAATCCGGATGCTGTTCCATCAACATTCCTCAATCTGTCATGGAACGAAGAATTTTCGTACTTATATGATGATCAAACCGGCATCCACAGCCTTGAAATTACCGGCATCGAAAACGACGAATGGAAAATAGTCAATTTTAATAAAAACGACCATTCGTTACTTATAGCAAAAACCACAACCGGCGATGAAGGATTTAAGATTCCAGGCAACAATTCCCCTGTCGTAATCACATTCATCCTGAAAGCGCCGGCCACTATGGACGAACTTGTAGACGAACTCGACGAAAATGGAATGCCTGTCATAATCAACGGCAAGAAGAAGAAAATAGATTTGCTGGTCGGATATGAATTTTGGTCCAAGGTTAACGATTCATGTATCATTGAGTCGCTTGTCAATCTTGACGGCGAAATCAGGGTGCCGCACCAAATCTCAAAACCGTTCATCATCATCAATCAACACGTGTCGGATGCAGTATACTGAAAATATGAAAATATGAAACAACTTCTCATTCCTGTTTAAGGATATTAGTCTTTGTTTAATATTACTTTTAAAATCTTACCTGTACTAACCCTTTAACTTCTTAAAATCCCCAAATCGATTAACTTCGATTTTGGGGATTTATTTATTAGACTTCTTCGATAAATAGATTTATCAAAAAAGAAGTATCTTTGTCTCATGTTATATAAAGAAATAGAAGGATTGAATTCCTCGAAGTTTAAGCGTTTAACAGGAGTTAAGCGAGAAGTATTTGATCAAATGCTTGATGCTTTAAATCAAGCAATGTCAGCGTCCGGGAAACACCCGAGTCGTGGAACCCCGGCCAAGTTGAGTAACGCGGACGGGGTATTGTTATTGTTGATGTACTATCGCGAGTATCGCACCCAAATTCATATAGGGATCACGTACGGTATATCAGAAAGTCGTGTTTGCGAGATTATTAAGGAAGTAGAAACAATCCTGTTGAAGGATCCTCGTTTCCATCTACCTGGTAAAAAGTCACTGTTAAAGCCGGAAAACACCTTTGAAATCGTGTTGATTGACGCGACCGAGAGTCCCGTGGAACGTCCTAAAAAAAGCAAAAACTAAATTACTCCGGCAAGAAGAAGCGTCACACAAAAAAGACACAAATCATCGCAGAAAAATCAAGTAGAAAAATCATTTGCACGGCTTTTACCAAGGGGCGCCGGCATGATTTTAGACTATTCAAAGATAGTAAAGCTTATTTCAAAGATACTACTAAATGTTTAATAGATACAGGTTACCTGGGATTTGGCAAGCTTCATGCTAACAACGAACATCCAAAGAAAAGAAGCAAAAGGCAACCATTGACTAAAGAAGATAAAAACGAAACCGGGAGATAGTATTACAGCGAATAATTGTCGAGAACATTATTCGAGATGTTAAGATTTTCAGGATTCTCGCCGAGAAGTATCGTAATAGAAGGAAACGATTCTCGCTTAGATTCAATCTTATCGCTGCCTTATACAATATCAATCTCGACTATAAATGATTTGTCGAAGAGGTCTAATAAACCCAATCAGCCAAGAAGCGTATGACCTTTGCGGTACGAAATCCAC
>JAITDQ010000204.1 GCA_031282485.1 Tannerella sp.
GCGTCATTTTTTGCTTGCCCGCATAATTCTTCGGCTAAATTATAACCATAGTAAAACGGATAGGAAGATTTGATAAATGCAATACCGGCACATGTCGTAAGTTTGTTTAATCCTTCAATCTTCAATTTTCCTGTTAATGTTGCCGATTTTGTTTCAAATGTGGCCATAAATTCTTGCGTGTATTTTATCGCTAAATCGGCACGACAAATAACTGTCAAATCATCGCCTCCCAATATGATTGGACGAAAAGGAATGATTTGATTTTTGTCAAGGTCAAGTTTTTCAAAAGCCTCTTGCGCCGCTTTTTTCGTTATGTCATCCAATTCACTTGAAAACGACTTTAATTTTTCAGCATCATTACCTATAGATTGTGTGATTTTTCCAAAACCGTTTCCATCTGCATGAATGATTGCAATCCAGTTATTTTTGTCGTTCATCATGTCAATATCGAAAGCGATTTTTCCATAATCTATCTTACCCATACAATTTTTACACAGTTTTTTAACATATTCTTTCTCTGTGTGTTTTTTGTCAGTAGGTTCATCAATATAGTCGGCACCGTCTCGTTTAATTGCAGGTAATCCTGTCTTCCGGGAACGAGTTATACCCATTAATCCTAATGACAAACTGTGAGCAGGTTTATTTCGTTGTATTCCAAGATATTTATCCAACTGCTCATCTGCCTTTTTGAAATCCGACTCGAATTTAACAACAGCCTGAGTGATTATTATACCGGGCGCCATTTCCATTACTCTCTTAGGGAAATTTTTAACTGCATTTTCACATTCATTTTTTGATGAATAGATACATTTGATTTTTCCGGCTGCTTGAACAATTAAGTTTCCGTTATCCTTCAATTCTTTATCAAACGTATTTTTACAAATTTGTTCTACCAAACCGCTGGCACCAATAATATCTTTCAATTCATTTGTCTGAAAAATAAAATTCTGTATTCCCTGAACAGATGCTCCATAGAGATATTTTGTATTTTCACTTTCTCTTGTCATAACTTTACTATATAATTTTATTCATTTCACTTTCACTTCATATTTTCCCATCCCATAAACCGTCTCATTTCCAACTCCCATCTCCGCCATAAACTGCAACAAAGCCGGATATTTCCGAAAATATCCTGAATAAACCTGTTCGCCGACATATCCGGCTAATGGCATATCGTTTACTTTTCCTTTCTTTTGCGTATTTTTCAGAGTGATATATTGCATGTTTGTCGATTGCAGCAGGAGATGTCCGGCGTTTTCCAAATAAGTTTCTATCAATTCACTGTCGTAAAGCGCCGGATAATATTCTTCGTCGGATATATATATTGTATATAGTTTCTGCAAACGGAAAAGCGCCGACCGTGTCAACTGATAGAAACTTGGAAACCGATTGCATTTGTCCTGGTAACTTAGTTGCGTATTCTTTTTGTTTTTCAGCCGGAAAAGCATAACCGGTGTGAGATATCGAACAAGAATTTCGGAGAACTCGTCCGGTTCATCTTTTTGGGTAAAATCTGTCAAACGAACGGGATACAGCAGCTGTTGCGACAAATCAGTCTGTGCTACCGCCATGATTTGTGATTCGCCTGAAAGCGATTGTTCTGCAATGTCTAATAACAGGAAAGGTGTTTGCGGCTTGCCGAGGCCTCGCTCGCACATTAGACGTATTGCCTGGAAAAAGTATGATTTGTATTCGCAGAAATTGCCGATCAGGATGAGCGCGAATGAGAAAATCTCGTTTTTTTTGATTGAAACCGGCGATGATTGTATATCGTAATGCGAAAAATCAGTCAAAACATAGCCTTTTGGGAAGCCGTCTTTGAGTTCTTTGTATAGGGGATGTGTTTCTTTGAATGGGAAAGTATCGATCTGTTCGCGGAGCGTCTTGCTCTGTTTTGCGAGCATAACTTTATCTGCGGCATAAAGCAGATTGTTACGGATAATTGCGCCTGTCCATGCATCGAAGACGATGTCATCGGCGGCAATCATCCGTATTTCGAAACGGTGATAATAACATTGACCGTATAATTCTAAAAAATCATTCATACCTGATACGCAAAGATTTTATTTACAGCAATAATTTAGTTTTTAAAACAAAAAAACCGCCTGTTAAATTATGACCGTCAAAATTACTGATAAATATTTATTTTACAAATTTTTTTTCGCCGGTCGTAAATTTTCTTTTTGCAGGGTGGGATGGGGAACCTGTCCTGTGCGGGACGAGACATGGATATTAACAAAATCTTACGTACGTGGCGGGAGACTCAACGTGCGTGGCGGGAGTTTATGTGTGTGGCGTATGTGTGTGGCGGAAGACTTTCCGGTGTTGGAGGCAAGTCCCGTTATGTGCCGTGCGGGGGCTGTCTTGAAAAAAAGTTTTGTCTATTTAATCGGCTTGCATTATCTTTGCACTCCAAATCTTTTATGAGAACGTGTTATGAGTGTAAAATATTATTTCTTGCTTTTGGTGATGTTTTTGCTGCCGTTTTCCTGCGCGGGCGGTAACAGGGAGAAAAATGACAGGGATGCTTCGGTTGCGGAGGTGAAGGGGGCGGTACCGGAGGGCCGGGCGCTTTTGGATGAGGAGGCGGTTGATGAACGGGGCTATATTGTTAAAATTGGGGATGTGGCACCGGATTTCGCGCTTCAACTGACGAATGGGGAATCTTTTAAGCTTTCCGGGATGCGGGGGAAAGTGGTTATGTTGCAGTTTACCGCGAGCTGGTGTGGCGTGTGCCGTAAGGAGATGCCTTTTATTGAAAGTGAGATATGGCGGAAGTATAAGGATAATCCCGGTTTTTGTCTGCTGGGGATCGACCGTGACGAACCGGTTGAGAAGGTACGGGATTTTATCAAACAGACGGGTATTTCGTATCCTGTGGCGCTTGATCCGGGGGGTGATGTTTTTGCTCTTTATGCCGAGCGCAAGGCGGGTATAACGAGAAATGTGATTATTAATCCCGACGGACGTATCGTTATGCTTACTCGTCTGTATAACGAAGATGAGTTTGCTGAAATGTGCAGGGTAATAGGTGAATTGGTCAATTGAAAATGAGGAATTGGAGTAAAAATTTAATATGAATGTAATATGAAAAATGTATTTATTGGGATAGATCACCCGGCGATTGCGGCGGATGATGTGGAACGACTGACGAAATGGTATTGTGAGACGCTGGGTTATAAAGTGTTTGCCGGGACGGACAAACCTGTTTATATAATTGAAGCGCCGGACGGGACGTTTATTGAGATAATGCCGAAAGATGAGACGGAACGTCCTCTCCGTTCGATCAATACGCCCGGGTGGTCGCATCTGGCGCTTCGTGTAAGCGATATGGATGCGGCAATGGCTGCGCTGGACGGGCTTGGCGTCGTGTGGGCGGGACCGGAATTTGAGGCTGTCGGCGGCGGACGAATCAGGAACTTCGCCGACCCCGAAGGAAATGTACTTCAGATAGTTCAGCGACCGTAAATCCGGTTATGCGGATGTGAATGATAAGTAACCAATAATTAACAGAAATGCCGTTAAATTTACAGAAAAATCTTCCTGCGATAGAAATACTGAAGAAGGAACATATCTTTGTGATGGATTCGCTTCGCGCGTCGGAACAGGATATACGTCCCCTCCGTGTCGTTGTGCTTAATCTGATGCCGTTGAAAATTACGACGGAAACAGACCTTGTCCGCCTGTTGAGTAATTCCCCTTTGCAGGTGGAACTCGATTTTATGAAAATAATGGGACATCAGCCGCGGAATACTCCGATTGAACACATGCGGGCGTTTTACAGGGACTTCGATTCGATACGCAATGATTATTACGACGGCATGATTATTACGGGCGCTCCCGTCGAACAAATGGAATTTGAAGATGTTACGTACTGGGATGAGTTGAAGGGGATTTTTGAATGGTGCCGTACGCATGTCACTTCCACTCTGTATATTTGCTGGGCGGCGCAGGCGGGACTTTATCATTTCTACGGCGTTCCCAAGTACGACCTCGATGCAAAGAAATTCGGCATATTCAAACATACGGTGAATGACCCGTACCTGCCGATTTTCCGCGGTTTTGACGACGAGTTTTATGTGCCTCACAGCCGCCATACGGAAATACGGCGGGAGGATATCCTGAAGGTGCCGCCGTTAAAGTTACTGTCGGAAAGCGAAGATGCCGGCGTATACATGGTTATGGCGCGCGGGGGACGTGAATTTTTTATAACCGGCCATTCCGAGTATGCGCCGAACACGCTTCACGAAGAATACGTGCGTGATTTGCAGAAAGGATTGCCTATACATGTCCCCGAAAATTATTATGCGGATGACCGTCCGTCCGGGCGACCGCTGGTTCGCTGGCGCGGACATGCAAATCTCCTGTATACGAACTGGCTCAATTATTATGTGTATCAGGAAACGCCTTTTCATGTAGAAGACATAAAGTATCTGGGTGACTTATGATAACGGCTCGTCCCGTAGAACTGCTCGCACCGGCAAAAGACCTTAACTGCGGCATGGAAGCGGTTCGCCATGGAGCGGATGCGGTATACGCGGGCGCACCCATGTTCGGCGCACGCGCTGCGGCGGGGAACAGTGTTGATGATATACGGAAACTGTGTGATTATGCCCATATATATAATGTACGTGTGTATGTGGCGCTTAACACGATATTGAAGGACGAAGAACTGAAGGTCGCGGAGCGCATGATACATCAACTGTACGATGCGGGAGCGGATGCGCTGATTGTTCAGGATATGGGAATAACGCAGCTTGATATTCCGCCGATACCGCTCCATGCCAGTACACAGACCGACAATGATACGCCCGCGAAAGTGGAATTTCTGCATAAGGCCGGTTTTAAACGGATTGTGCTGGCGCGCGAACTGACGATTGATGAGATTCAAACCATTTCCGGTCGCGTCCCGGAGGCTACGCTCGAAGCTTTTGTACACGGCGCCCTGTGCGTGAGTTACAGCGGACGCTGCTACATGAGTTTCGCTCTCTGCGGACGCAGCGCCAACCGGGGCGAGTGTGCGCAGTATTGCCGTCTGCCGTATTCTCTTGTCGATTCCGAAGGCAGGACGATCGTAGAAAACAGGCATCTGCTTTCGCTCAAGGACTTGAACCGCTCGGACGATCTGGAGGCGATGATGCTTGCCGGCGTTTCATCCTTTAAAATTGAGGGACGGTTGAAGGATGTTTCATACGTGAAAAATGTCACGGCTTATTACCGTCGCAGGCTGGATGCCGTTTTTGACGGGAATCCGGCTTTTTACCGTCCTTCGTCCGGCCGTTCGTCGTTCACGTTCGAACCGCGCCCGGAGAAAAGTTTTAACCGCGGTTTCACCCCGTATTTCCTGCACGGCCGCGATGCGGATATTACTTCTTTTGATACGCCGAAATCTGTCGGCGAACGGATCGGTGTGGTGAAAGAACTGAAAGGCGGTTCGTTTACCGTAGCAGGATTGAAACAGATTCGTAACGGCGACGGGCTGGCGTTTTTCAATTCGCACGGCGAGCTGGAAGGTTTCAGGGTAAACCGCACCGAGGCAAACCGTATATTTCCTCAAAAGATGCCGGCCTTGAAACCCAAAATGCAGCTGTACCGGAATTTCGACCATGCGTTTGAGCATGTTCTGGCGCAACCTTCGGCGGAACGTAAAATCAGCGTCCGGGTAGAGTGGGGGGATTGTCCCGCCGGTTTCGTGCTTACGATGACGGACGAAACGGATGCTCGTGTCACATTGGCGCGCCCGTTCGCCGGGGAACTTGCCCGTAAGCCGCAGGACGACAATATCCGCACGCAACTTGCAAAGCTCGGCAACACGCCGTTCGAAGCCGGCGAAACGGTCGTTTCGATGACCCGGAATTATTTCGTTCCCTCGTCTTTGCTCAATGACATGCGTCGCGAAGCGGCGGAAAAACTGTTGTCTGTTCGCCGGATGCGTTACGTGCGTCAGTATGCGAAAAGGCATGAAAATGACGTTGCGTACCCGTTGCCGACGCTCGATTATACGGCAAACATATCAAACCGTAAAGCCGAAGATTTTTACAGAAAACACGGTGTGAAGACGACGGAACCAGCCTTCGAAGAAGCGCCCCGCAGCGACGTCCCGTTGATGTACACAAAACACTGCCTGCGTTACGACATGGGCTGGTGTCCCGTGCTGCAGAGAAGAAAGTCGCCGTATAAGGAACCGTATTACCTGACGTATAAAGACAAAAAACTGCAACTCACATTCGACTGCAAAAACTGCCGGATGCTTATCTATAAGGTCTGAATGATTCGGGCAAATTCCGTCACATGATTTACT
>JAITDQ010000328.1 GCA_031282485.1 Tannerella sp.
TTTCTTCTTCATTTGTTTCCATCAATTCTTTAAAAACCATTACTTTTCCTCTTAATATTGTTCTCAAAGTACATATCCGACGTGCAAAAGTAATTAAATAATTGAATTATTCAAAATTAGTATTTTCTAATTTCCGAATTATTTTATTTAAAAAAGGGAAAATAGCTTCCGAACAAAATTTTTTCATATCTTTGCCTGCGAAATCCAATTCATAAAGACTTGGAACTTAACAATTGTAATTGTAATGCAAGAATTAAACATTATATCTTTTCACGACGACACACAATCTGCCGCAGACGAACAACTTCCATTCTTATGCTCCGCAGACGAACTGAACGAAAGTTTGTGTCGGATAGAAGCAGACTTTTTACAAGGTATAACAGACGGCCTTACATCCGCTCAAATGAAAAAAAAATATGCCTTGTAATATTATCTGGTTAACACCCGCACAGATCGACATGGATGCACTCTATAAGTATTATAGCAATAAAAGCCTATAGGCTGCCGTCATTATCCATAACGGAATTATTGACGAAACCGACCGACTGGCCAATAACCCATACATGGCTCCCATAGAACCGGCAATAACGAAAGCTCAAAAAACATACCGCTCACTTGTCGTATCAAAAGGCCGGTTCAAAGTAATTTATTTTGTAGAAAATGGAACTGTGTATATCGCCCGCGTATGGGGATGCACACAGGACTATAATAAATTAAAACCCATGTAAACCAGCGCCCGTGTATCGACAGTCCCCTCCAAAAAAAAAGAAGAAGAATATCCCTTTTCGATATTTCTCTTCTTTTCAATTCGTGAGAGCGGAAGACGGGACTCAAACCCGCGACCCTCAGCTTGGAAGGCTAATGCTCTATCAACTGAGCTACTTCCGCATTATCAACGTATTACACTGTAATTTCGAATTGCTGGTTTACATTCGGTTCCAATATTTTTGTGGGCAGTGATGGATTCGAACCACCGAAGGCGTAAGCCAGCAGATTTACAGTCTGCCCCATTTGGCCACTCTGGTAACTGCCCCTTTCTGTAATTGCGGTGCAAAGGTAAAACTATTTTTTTAATCTGCAAACAAAATCAATCATTTTTATTGCAGTGATAGCAGATTCGTCTCCTTTATTACCGAATTTGCCTCCTGCGCGATCTTCGGCCTGCTGCATGTTGTCGGTAGTTAGAAGGCCGAATATCACCGGGATATCCTGTGTCGCATTAAGCGTCGTTACTCCTGCGGTAACACCTTCGCAGACATAGTCGAAATGCGGAGTATCTCCTCTTACGACACAGCCCAGGACGATGACGGCGTCGACATCGCAGTATTTCGCTACCTGTTGCGCGCCGAACGTAAGCTCGAAACTTCCCGGCACACGGTATACAACAATATTGTCTGCGGAAACATGATGCTTTTCCAGCGTACCACAGGCTCCTTCCAGTAATTTCCCCGTAATGGAATCGTTCCATTCGGAAACAACAATCCCCACGCGCATCTTCGATGCGTCGGGAATGTCGTTCATATCGTAAGAAGATAAATTCCGGTATGCGGTAGCCATGTTAATTATTTACCTGCGGACAACTGAGCGCGGACAATGTATTTTTCTATATCCATCGCCTCCATGGATGCGGCATATTTCTCCTTAATAGCCGTATATGTTTTAACGGCATCGTCGTATTGCTGCAAACTTTCGTACGCCAATCCCGCTTTTTTCAGGTAGACAGGGCTTAAAAAGTCGTTATTGGCTTCCGACGCCGCTTTTTCGAAATAAGAGATTCCCTGTTTTGTATCGCCCGATTCGACATAACAGTCACCTATCAAGCCTGTTATGGCCGGCGATATATTGTCGTCATCGCCTTTAAACGATTTCAGGTGTTTAATGGCATTCTCCATGTCGCCTGTTTTGTAATAACAAATACCGGCATAAGCTTTTGCAAGGTTACCCGGCTTCGTTCCGCCGTATTGTTTGATGATATACTCGAATCCGTCATAATCGACCCCGTTTCCGTTAAGTGCAAGATTGAAGGAATCTTTCATAAAATACTGTTCGCCTTTGAATATGGCGATTGCGGCATTCTTGTTTTTAGGCGCAGCATACAAGTGATTATAAGCCAGAATGGAACCTGTTAACACTGCAATTACAATAATAACGAATGTGATATTCTTTTTATTGTTTTCAATAAACTGTTCCGAACGCGATACAATTTCCCCTACTTCCTGTCCTGTGTTTGCCTCTTTTTTCCCGATCTCTTTATTTGCCATAATATTTGATGTTTATATATTTTTATTGATGTACATGTATTAATTCAGCGTGCAAAATTAGTTTTTTTTGTTGAAATAATAACGCAAATCGTGAGATATTTTTTATATTTGTCGTGGGAAGTTATCCCGAACGGATTATTAAACACATGATAATAAGAAAATTATCCATATTAAATTATAAGAATATATATCTGGCGGAAGTGGAATGTTCGGTTAAAACGAATTGTTTTTTCGGCAATAACGGCATGGGAAAAACAAATTTGTTGGATGCTATCTATTACCTTTCTTTTTGCAAAAGCCATATAAATACTCCCGACAGCCGGTTGATCCGGAAAGGAGAAGACCTGTGCGTGCTTCAGGGAACGTACGATTACAGCGGAAAGGAAGAAGACGTCTTTTGCGCCATACAGCGCAACCAGCGCAAGCAGTTCAAAAGGAACAGGAAAGAATATGAACGTTTGTCCGAGCATATCGGGCTGTTGCCGTTAGTCATGGTTTCCCCTGCCGATTCGGATTTGATACGGGGTGGAAGCGACGAACGCAGGCGCTTCATTGACATGATTATTTCGCAGTACGACAAACAGTACCTCAATGCGTTGATACAGTATAATAAGGCCGTGACGCAACGGAATATATGTTTACGTGAGCAGCGCAACGATGCGTCGCTGTACGATGTATATGAAATGCAAATGGCCGCCTGCGGACTGCAACTGTATGAAAAACGTAAACTGTTTATAGATGCGCTGGTTCCGGTCTTTAACGAGTATCATCGCATGATTTGCAGTTCCGGGGAAACGGTTGGACTGGGTTACGTTTCGCAGCTGGACGACGACGATTTCAGGAAGATGCTTAAAGAATCGAGAGCCAAAGACCTGCTGCTGGGCTATTCATCGGTAGGCGTCCACAAAGATGACATGGTCATGACGCTCGACGAACAGCTTGTGCGCCGCATCGCTTCGCAGGGACAGAACAAAACATACCTGATCGCGCTGAAGCTTGCACAGTTTTCCTACATGTCCGCCAAAGGCGTGACGAAACCGATCCTTTTGCTGGATGATATATTTGACAAATTAGATGCGGAAAGGGTTGAGAAAATAATCGGTCTGGTAAGCGGCGACCGTTTCGGTCAGATTTTTATAACGGATACGAACCGCAAATACTTGGACCGTATCCTTGAGGCGATTGGGCAGGACTACTCTTTATTTAAAGTAGAACAGGGAAACGTTTGTCTAATGGAAAATAAAACGGTTTAAAATAATATGATACGCAGAAAAACAGTTCGTTTAGGCGAGACATTGCGGCTGTTCTGGAAAGAAAACCCGGAACTGTACCATAAAATGCTGGAAGCGCGGGTGCAACGCCTCTGGGGAGAGCTTTTCGGCCCGTCGGTCGCCCGGTATACAACAAATGTATACGTTAAAAACCGTATTCTGTATGTCTTCATGACGTCGTCCGTTGTTCGCAGCGAATTAGTCGCGATGCGGAAACGGTTGGTTATGACGCTTAATAAACATGCAGGTTCCGATGTGATTGACGATGTGATGATACGATAGTGTCTTCGGTAATGACCATGGTCATTTTCCGGTCATGTTCTTCCACCGGTATATGCTCTTTCAGCTGGAAACCGAAGCAGAGGCCGACGGCCGGTGCCGCCGTTCGCGCCAAAAATCCGTCATAATAGCCTTTTCCGCGTCCCATGCGGTTACATTCGCGGTCGAAAGCTATTCCGGGTACGATGAAAAGGTCAATGTCTTCTGCCGGAATCATTTCCTGCGAATCGGGTTCCGGTATGTTCAGCGCTCCGGGAATGATATGCTCTTTTCCCGTATAGGGATAAAAGTTCATGCTCTCACCGGAAACGGCGGGAAGTACGATTTTCTTTTTCCCGTACCACTCTTCAATCAGTGCAACCGTCTGCACTTCTCCCTTTATGGAATGATACAGGGCTACGCAGCGAGCTTTTTGAAACGCTTCCGTCCGGACGAGGCGGCAGCATATCTTCCGTGAAAGATATGCTGCCGTTTCGTCCGGTAAAGACTGTTTCAGTTGATGGATTTCTTTTCGGACAAGCTGTTTCTCCGTTGTTTCCCCTCCACCGTTCACCGTTTACAGGGTTCATTGTTCAACGTTCCCGTAACGTTTTCCGCATAAAGCATCTTCCTGAAAGTATTTCCCGAAAATTCTACCGAATATAACGATTCATCATTTTGACTTGTTCCGTATGATCTCGAAACATCAGGCTTCCATTTTCCTTCGCTTATCACTTCAATTGCTGTTTTTATCGTCTGGTCATCTTTCAGGATAATGGGGTAGAAACCTTCATAATCGAAGAAATTACGGACAATAAACGCATGTAATTGTGTTTCTATCAGTTTCTTGGATATATTTATCAAAGTCGGGCGTTTCTTTATGCCTTTTGAAGCGGCAAAGTCTGCAAATTCATCAATCAAGGGTTGCTGTTTCAGGTATTCATACAGTTCATGATAATCGCCGAACGAGTTCAGCCGGTCATAATTTTTGTCGGAATAAGTGAGCGAGAACTGATACAGGACGCCGGTCTCTACAATACTTACATAATAGGAAGTGATGCCGATCGTGTCACGCGGAATAAAAATATCGGGCATTATGCCTCCGCCTCCGTAAACGGTGCGTCCGCCCGATGTTTTAAATTCGAGGGACTCGTTCATTTTGATGCTGTCTGCGGAATAAAATTCCCCGTGCATGAAACGGATATTCAAATCATGGCTGTATTCTTCCGATTTTCCCAATTCGTATTCTTTCTGGATACATCTTCCCGAAGGCGTGTAATAGCGTGCAATCGTAAGAAAGATTTCCGATTTGTCGCTTAAATCGAGTTTGGTTTGCACAAGGCCTTTCCCGTACGAGCGCCGTCCGATAATGGTTCCGCGGTCATTATCCTGAATCGCACCGGAGAAAATTTCGCTGGCCGACCCCGACAGTTCGTTAATGAGAACAACGAGAGGCACATCCTGACACGTCCCCTTGCCGTTTGAATAGCTGTCCGTACGGGAATATGTATGTCCTTCCATGTAGACTATCAAACGTCCTTTCGGCAAAAATTCATTAATAACATTTATCGCCGACTCCATATATCCTCCGGGATTATCACGCAGGTCTACGATAAATCCTTTGGCGCCCTCCTGCTTGAGTTTGGCTATCGACGTAAGAAATTCCCGGTAGGTAGATCTCGAGAATTTAGTTATTTTGATATATCCGATATCGTCGGTCATTTTGTACGACACATCCACGGAGTAGTTAGGTATATCGCCGCGTGTAAGTTCAAATTCGGTCAGTTTTTCGGCGTTTCCCCGCTGTATTCCCAGCCTGACCTTACTGTCCTTAGGCCCGCGTAACATTCTCATTATCTTTGTCGTACTGATCTCCCGGCCTGCGACGACGGAATCATTCACCGTAATGATCCGGTCGAAGGGCATCAGTCCGGCTTTCTCTGCCGGTCCTCCCGATATGACGCTTATGACAAGAATCGTATCGAACGGCATGTTGAACTGTATCCCGATGCCGCTAAACGAATCCTCCAGGTCTTCGTGTGCCGATTCGGTTTCCGATGCCGGGACATAATACGAATGAGGGTCGAGTTCGCTGATTATCTTGTTCACCGCGCTTTCCGACAGGCGGCTTATGTCGACGGTATCGACATAATTCCGGCTTATTATATCAAGCGTTTCATTGATTTTGTTTTGCCCCGAACGCAGTATTTTGTGTTGCAGGCCTGTAATCCGGTAATACTTGCCCACATAGAATCCAAGTATCAAACTGATAACTATTAAGAGTATCACCCATAAAAAGCGTCTGTTCATTTCTGTCTTTTTTTTATATTAATCATATCCTGTTATTTCAATAAAATCCACCGTAATACCTGCACGTTCGAGGAGGTCAACGCCTTCGTCCGTATGATATTTCTCCGAGAATACGACACGTTTAATGCCCGCCTGTATGATCAGTTTTGCACATTCTATACAGGGCGAGGCGGTGATGTATATCGTAGCGCCCATGCTGTTGTTGTTCGATGCCGCCACTTTTGTGATTGCATTCGCTTCGGCATGAAGCACATAAGGCTTTGTCACGTTGTTTTCGTCTTCGCATACATTCTCAAAGCCGGCAGGCGTTCCGTTGTATCCGTCGGAAATTATCATTTGGTTGTTCACAATCAGGGCGCCAACCTGTCGTCGTTTACAATATGAATTTTCCGCCCATATTTTTGCCATTTTGAGGTACCGTCTGTCAACTTCAAACTGTTTTTTTTCTCTTTCCGTCATAATCACGACTCAAAAAATCATCCGAACTACTTAAATTCGGGAAGCAAAGATATTAAAAAAAGAAGAATAGCCGTATAAAAAATATATAAAATATTTCATCATCCGCTTATGCCTCCTTTTCAAAAATGCTCAAAATCGCCGTTGGGAACTTCCTTTACGGCATGTCAGGCCTTATCCGGCAAATTTGTGACAGTCTATTTTATTAAACATGGGTTGCTGTGTTGGAAATTTGATATATCTTTGGGGCCTTATTTTGTTTTACTAAAAATGATAAAGAATGAAGAATTTGAAATTGGTCGCTATATTTATATGTATAGCAATGCTGGCTGCCTGCAAGGGCGAAAAAAATAAATATGTTATTAACGGTACTGTTCCCGGCGACATATTGAACGGCGAAACCGTCTATATGTCAGACTACGGCGAAGATATTATAATCGACAGCGCGAAGGTTACGAAGGGAAAGTTCGTTTTTGAAGGCGTCGCCGGCGAAGCGAAAGTGATAAAGCTTACACTGGAACATTTATATGCCGACTTTATACTTGAGAAAGGGAATATCCATGTCGATTTGTCCGAATCTTACAGTGTAAAAGGAACGCCTCTCAACGATAAACTGCATGAACTGTTGCAGAAGAAGGACAGTCTTGTGGCGAATGCCAGGGAGAAACTTTCGAACGTGGATGCGTCTCTTTCCGCATCCGAAGCGGGAGAACGGGAACAGCAAATCATGACGGATGTTTTCTCGAAGTTGGAGGAATTGCCGATCCCATACCTCGACGAACATCCCAACGATGCACTGGGAGCGCTCATTTTCAGTATCTGGATGCAATACCGGATGGACGTGTCGGCCGAAAAGTTTTATGAAGTAGCCGGTCATGCCGGGGAATATGTATTAAATTTCGGTCCGGTAAAGAACGCCTTTGAATTTTATAAAAAGGTGAAGAAGACGGATGTAGGTGAGCATTTTGTTGATTTCACCATTGAGAACGGGAATGAAGACGGTTCATCCGTTTCGCTTTCCGATTATGTCGGAAAAGGGAAATATGTACTTGTTGATTTCTGGGCTTCATGGTGTCAGCCCTGCCGTATGGAAACGCCCGTTATAGCGGAGGTTTATAACAAATATAAAGGAGACAGGTTTGAAGTTGTGAGCGTAGCCGTGTGGGACAAGCGCGAAAATACGCTGGCCGCCATTAAGGAAGACGGCAGTACATGGCCCCAGATTCTGGATGCGCAAACCGTTCCTTCCGACCTGTACGGCTTTCAGGGGATACCGCATATCATGCTCATTGGCCCTGACGGAACAATCCTTGCCCGTGATCTGCGTGGAGACGATTTAAAAAATAAAGTGGCTGAAGTGATGAAATAAAAAGAGGCTGTTTCAAAACTTTAAACCCACAAAAGCAAGGAGCGGATAAGTAGAGAAAACTGCCGATAAATCCGTCGGTTATGCTTCAATTCGCTGTATTCTGCAATTTA
>JAITDQ010000298.1 GCA_031282485.1 Tannerella sp.
ATGCTGGGCGAAGTTGTCGGCATGGCGGCTTCGCTTTGCAGGAAACACGGCGTCAATCCCCGCGGTATTTATCAGCGTCATCTGGATGAGTTGAAGTCGCTGATGCGTGAGGGCGTCGGCCGGAAAGGTCTTCCGAACAACCAGAAATATAACGAAGGCGGCACGCTGTCCAAACCGCCGGAAGTGAAGTGAACGGAAAGATGAAACGGAGTAAAAAACATGGGATTTGTTTATTCTAATCCCAGGTTTTTGTCTAAAAAACTCAGAAGACCGGCGACATGTAGTGTCTGTTGGCGATGGCAATACGGTATAAAGCATCAAAAGCCATCTAAGAAACTGTTTAAATTTTAATGCGAATAAATTCTATTGAGCATCAAAACGATAAAAGTCAGATGTATCATAACTTCACTTGTAGAAAACTTATATTCGTAAAACGGCCGCGCAGGGATTTGATCGCCCTGAACCCGGCACTGCCGTCATTTTCGTTTGCTGCATGAATTTCAACTGTCGGCAGTAAACCACCGGTATCCTGACGGTGTGCTGTTTGCGCCCCCTGACATGTCCCTTTTCACGACTGAACCCAGCGTACGTATGCGAAATCCATGCGATGAGGCAGATTTTCATTGTAGGGATAGATGCGAAAGCCGACTTTTAGCTGTCCGATCTCCATTGTTGTGCGTTTCAGTTCGAAATAGAGCCTTGTGCCTTCTTCTTTTACCAGCGTGAAAGGTTCCGACTGCACAAATTCCAGGAGATGATTTTCGGGGTTATCGTGCGTATATACGATGTCTATACCCAGCATGCTCTTAAGATCCTCGCGGTTTATGACGATTTTAACGGTATATTCTTCGCCCACGGTCGGCTGGAACACTTTGGGGTCGTAACTGAACGATTCTATCTGGAACGAATCCCAGTGAGCCGCCACTTCTTTTTTCCAGTTCGCGATATTTTTAGCTTCCGTGAATTTGTTTTTCGCAAGCATTGCGGAGCGAGTTGCCAGTTTGTTGTAAAACCGGTCGAAATAATCGTCCAGCATACGTTTCATCGTATAGTCGGGCGCGATCTGCGACATTGAATTTTTGATGTACTGTATCCATTCCGGCGAATAACCTTTGCTGTTCTTTGCAAAATACAGGGGGATGATTTCGTCTTCCAGCAGGTGATAGATAGTGGCAGCGTCGAGCTGGTCTTGGTATTGCTGGTTATCGTACGTGCGTTTGTCGGTAAGCGCCCATCCTGCGCCTTCGCGGTATCCTTCGTACCACCAGCCGTCGAGTACCGACAGGTTCAGGACGCCGTTCATCTCGGCCTTTTCGCCGGAAGTCCCGGATGCTTCGAGCGGACGGGTGGGGGTGTTAATCCACACGTCGACGCCGGAAATCAGGCGTCTGGCAAGGCGCATGTCGTAGTTTTCAAGAAATATGATTTTGCCTAAAAATTCGGGGCGGCGCGATATTTCTACGATATGTTTGATCAGTCCCTGTCCGCCTCCGTCGGCAGGGTGCGCTTTGCCGGTGAACACGATTTGTACGGGATACTGTTCGTTGTTCACGATTTTAGCTAAGCGGTCGAGGTCTGTGAATAACAGGTGCGCACGCTTGTACGTTGCAAAACGCCGTCCGAAACCCAACAGCAGTGCGTTCGGGTTGATGCGGTCGAGGACGGTTACGACCTTCAGCGGGTCTCCCTGGTTTTTAAGCCAGCTTTCCCTGTACTGCGTTTTTATGTAATCAATAAGTTTCTTTTTAAGCGTTTTGCGTATGTTCCAGACCGCTTCGTCGGGCGACCGGTATATCTGCTGCCAGATTTCTTTACTGGACTGTTTCTTAATGAAATTCTCGCCAAATTCTTCATAGCAGAATTTCTTCCATTCCGTAGCCATCCATGTCGGCATGTGCACGCCGTTCGTCACGTATCCCACGTGGAGTTCTTCGGGGAAATAGCCTTTCCACATGGGCGCGAACATCAATTGCGAAACCTTACCGTGCAGGTAGCTTACTCCATTGGCTTCCTGACAGGTGTTGAGGGCGAACGTGCTCATGCAGAACTTTTCGTTATTTCCCGGATTCGTGTGACCCATATCGATAAATTCCTGCCACGAGATGCCCAGCTTGGCAGGGAAATGTCCCATATATTTGCCGAATAACGCTTCGTCGAAGTAATCGTGACCGGCCGGTACGGGCGTATGTACGGTATACAGGGAAGACGCGCGCACCATTTCGAGCGCTTCGTTAAATTCCAGTTTGTCGTTTTCGATGTAATCAACCAAGCGCTGTACGTTGAGGAAAGCGGCATGGCCTTCATTGCAATGGTATACCTGCTTTTTTAATCCTAATTTATTCAGCAGCAGGATACCTCCGATGCCCAGCAGGTATTCCTGCTTCATGCGGTTTTCCCAGTCGCCCCCATACAGTTGATGCGTGATCGGGCGATCCCAGTCGCTGTTTTCCGGTATATCCGTATCCATCAGGTACATGGGGATGCGTCCGATGCTTACTTTCCATACATGTGCATATACGATGCGGTCGTGAAACGGGATGTCCAGTATCATCGGAGACCCGCCGGATTCCATTACCTGTGTGATGGGAAGTTTTGAAAAATCCTGCGCTTCATAATTGGCGATTTGCTGACCGTCGATTGAAAGCGACTGCGTGAAATATCCGTAATGGTAAAGAAGCCCCACCGCTACGAGGTCGATATTGCTGTCGCTTGCTTCCTTGAGGTAATCGCCGGCAAGAATACCGAGACCGCCGGAGTATATTTTCAACACATTTGTAAGGCCGTATTCCATGCTGAAATAAGCGACAGACGGCTTTGTCCGATCCGGTTGCTGGTTCATGTAAGCTTTAAACAGGTCGTATACGTACTCTATTTTAGCCATCATTTCGCTGTTTTCCATGATCTCTTTCATCCGTTTGCTTGACAGCTTTTGAAGTAACAGGACAGGGTTACCTTCCGTTTCTTTCCATAATTTGGAATCAATTTCGCCGAAAAGTTTAGCTCCTTCATGATTCCACACCCACCACAAGTTGGTCGCGATTTCGTGAAGTTTTTCTAATTTTTCAGGAAGTTTCGAGTGCGGGAACGTATCTCTCCATACGGGTTCGTTCGAATTAGTTGATAGAATTTTCATGTTCGTAATAAAGAATATTATTTGTTAATCTGTAAAATTTCATTTTCCGTTTCTTTTCCCGGCATTTGCAAAAGCTATGTTAAATGCCGCGTAGTAGTGGTTTATAAACTTGTCCCATTCCGCCTGCCGGGCGATACGGAAACAGTTGTTACGTACAGTCAGGGCGTCGTCGGCGTTCATGAGTTCCGAGAGTGCGTCCGCGATGTTATTCACAACCTCGAAATAGTTATCGTCCGTACGGTTTATTACGGACACGCCTTCTTTTATGTCATTACCGGATATCAGCGTACTTGCCCACATCCCAAACCCGGCAAGGTTTGTCGTTACGGCCGGCACTCCAAACGCAATGCTTTCCAGAGGCGTATATCCCCAGGGCTCGTAATAGGAAGCAAAAACCGTGGCATCCATACCGATAAGAAGGTCATAATATGACACATTAAAAATCTCATCGTGACCGTCCAGATAGCAGGGGACGAATATAATCCTCACGTTTTCGGACGCGGTATTTGTAAAACCGGATGAGAAGATGTAATTCATCACGGGATCCTCGTTCATATTATTAAGCCAGTGTGTCAGGAAAGGCGTCTGCAAGGGCGCCGTCGTGCCGTAATCATTTTCGAGGACATACTTCAGGTCTGCCCTTGCCGCATATACCCATGCCGGTACCATAATGAAAGCTACCGTCTCGCGCCTGTTCGTTCCCGACCGGCGAAGGGAGTTCATGACGTCGATGAAGACGTCTATGCCCTTGTTCCTGTATTCATAGCGTCCGCTTGTGGAAACAAGAAAAGCATCTTTGGCGACAGGCCGTCCGGTAAGCTTTTCCGTCACGTACATAAGTTTCCGGCGAGCTTCCGCCCGTTTTTCCGTGTATAAATCACCGGCAGGCACAAAATCCTTTTCGAAACCGTTGGGCGTAACCACATCCGGCGCTTTATCCAGCAACTGTTTACATTCCAGGGCTGTAATCTCACTTACGGTCGCGAAACAGTCCGCAAACACGGCCGTCTGTTTTTCTAAGGAATGTTTCGCTTCCACATTGAGTTCTTTCGCCATTTGATCGCCGTTATACGATTTCAGGCAGCTGTACAGCGGTTTATGATTACCGGCAATCGAACGTCCCGTTGTCGTTGCGTGCGTCACGAATAATGTCGCAATATCCGGCACGTATTTTTGTACATACAGGGCGCCCATTCCAAGCATCCATTCATTGAAAACGGCGACGACTTTTTTGCCGGTCAGCTCGTGGAAACGGTAAAAATTCTCGATGACTAATCCAGTGGCATAAGCAAAGATACACGAGTTGTCATAATCTCCGTATGCGTGCGACGAATTTACGCGGAAACAGTTCCACATGTCGTAATAGAGGGAATCTCTTCTGTCGAAAAATGTTTTGTAAGAAACTAAAAAGACGAGCGGTTCTCCGGGGATTTTCCAGCGTCCGGTTCTGATTTTAAGATTTTCCGGCAGCGATCTCTTCCATTCGCGGAAAAGCGTATCGTCTTCCATAAAATCATTCGGATTATTGTTCAGATCCGGCCCGATAAAAATGATTCCGTCCTCGAAATCATTTTTCAGCGTCCGGGCTTTTGATGACAGAACCGTATATATACCGCCTACTTTATTACAAACCTCCCAACTGCTCTCAAATATATAATCAAGTTTTATCATTCAAAATTGTATTTGTTTCGGAATTTAACCCGACAAAGATAGTGAAAATCCGGCGACAATTCAAAAATAAATTGATTTTATCCCGTACGTGCGGCGTAGAAGAGCGTTAATGAAAGGGCGAATCCGGCGGATTTATCCTTATTTTTTTTGAAAAATCATTTGAGTTATTCAGATTTTATCTATCTTTACGCGTCTTTATAAATATTAGAAATATGGCAAAACGTAGAGATTTAAAGAAAATGATTGATTATCTGTCCGGGGATTTGATGCTCGAAACCCTGCTCTGTTCCTTGCAGCCGGAAGCGGACAAGGATAAACTCAGGGAGATTATGAACCGCATAATTGACATGAACGATGAATACAGGCGTCGCATTCAGAACCCTTCGGGAGCTGCCGATAAACGGTTGATCAGGCAGTATTACAAGCGATTGAATGAAGATTTCGACGCGGATGTGGACAGTATTTTTGAAGAACTGATGTTGTTGAATAAAGAAAAAACAAGGAATTGAAAATAAAGCGTACATTATGCAGATGGATTCTGCATTTATTCGGATGGACAATAGGTCCTGACGGAGGTGATATTCTTAAATCCGTCATCTGTGTTGCGCCTCATACGAGTAACCTTGATTTGACGCTGGGGAAACTCTATTATAATGCACTGGGTAAAAAATCCAAATTTCTTATGAAGAAAGAATGGTTCTTTTTCCCGTTTAACATCATATTCAGGAGTATGGGCGGGTTACCGGTCAACCGCGACAAATCGTCGTCCACGACGGAACAGATTGCCGGCGAGTTTGCCGGACATGATACATTCCATGTTGCAATAACGCCGGAAGGTACACGCAAGAGAGCCAAAGAATGGAAAAAAGGATTCTATTATATAGCGCTGAAAGCCGGGGTTCCTATACAGGTTGCATACATTGATTATGGGAAAAAGGAAGTCGGCATAAAAACCATATTTCATCCTACGGGAAATGTGGACGCGGATATTCTTGCGATTCGTTCGATGTATAACGGGATAAAAGGATGTCATGATAAAAATTTCGAAAAAGTTAAATGACTTAAAATATTAATTATGGAAGATTTCGATTCTTTACGTATCAGCATGATACAATCCCATATCGTCTGGGAAGATGTGAATGAGAATATCAGTTATTACGGTGAATTAATGCGCCGCCTGAAAGGTAAAACAGACTTGGCCGTGTTGCCGGAGTTATTTACGACCGGAGTATCGGTGCGTGCGGAAGAGTTGTCCGAGCCTGACGACGGGCAGACAATCCGGGCAATAAAAAAATATGCCCGGGAATATAATTTGGCCATAACGGGAAGTTTCATGGCGTCCGACAACGGCAAATATTTTAACCGCGCCTTTTTCATAACCCCCGACGGGCAGGCGTCTTATTACGACAAGCGGCATCTGTTCAGTATGGCCGGCGAAGACAACTACTTGTCGCCGGGAACGAAACGTCTTGTTGTTGACTACCGCGGGTGGAAAATCTGTTTGATGATATGTTACGATTTGCGTTTTCCGGTCTGGAGCCGCAATGTGAATAATGAGTATGACGTATTAATATATGTAGCAAACTGGGCTGAATCGCGCAAGAAAGTATGGAAAGCCCTGCTTCAGGCGCGGGCTATCGAAAACATGTGCTTTGTTTGCGGCGTAAACCGCATCGGCGTCGATGCATACGAGTTCAAATATCATGGCGGGTCACTGATAATTTCACCTAAAGGCAAGAAACTGTTCAGTGCCGGCGAGAAAGAGGCGAAAACGGTTACGGGTGTTATTAAACGCGCCGACCTCGAAAAATTACGCGCCAAATTCCCCGTCTGGAAGGACGCCGACAAATTTGAACTGAAGTGAATAATCCCGGAAAATTTATGCGAACGGTTTGTTTTTTGTCCATATCCTTTTTGTTGTCCGTATCCTCCTATGCACAGGAAACATTTGATGCCTGTTTCAACGGAAAACAGTTGCGGATAGATTTTGCGCTGTGCGGTAATGCCGTGGAGCAGTCGGCCGCGCTGATGCAATTACGCGAAGAACCGGTGTGGGGCGGGCCGCGCGAAAATCTCACAGACCCCTTTGAATATGGCGGATACCTGCTGAAAGCCTGTGACAAGGCAAGCGGAAAACTCATTTATTCGCGGGGATTTAACACCTTGTTTGAGGAATGGCGCACGACGGAACAGGCAAGAACGGAAACGCAGGCTTGGGTAAACAGCATTGTGATGCCATTCCCGCATCGTCCCGTGACGGCCGTGATACTGGCGCACAACCGTTCCACAAACAATAAAGACACATTGATGAAGCTCGATATAGACCCGTCGAGTATTTTTATAGAACGCAGCCGTTTGAAAGACAATCCGGTAACGGATATTCAGATACAGGGCGAGCCGGCCAGTAAAGTGGACTTGGCCTTTGTCGCCGAAGGGTATTCCGCCTCCGAAAAAGACAAGTTTCAGGCCGATGCCAAACGCTTTACGGACGCATTGTTTGCCATGCCGCCTTATGACCTGCATCGCAAAGATTTCAATGTCAGGGCGGTTTTTCTCGAATCCGAAGATTCGGGAACGGATTTCTCCGGCAGAGGAATATTTAAAAATACGGCTTTAAATGCCGGCTTTTATACGTTCGGCACAGACCGCTACCTGACGACGCCCGACATGAAATCTATCCGCGATGCCGTATGGAACATACCGTGCGATGCCGTTTTTGTACTCGTTAACTCCGAAGTTTACGGCGGCGGCGGGATGTATAATTTTTACGCAATCGGAACGGCCGATAATGAGCGAACCATTCAGGTATTTGTGCATGAGTTCGGACACAGTTTCGCCGGCCTTGCCGACGAATATTTCTCATCCGAAACATCCTATAATGATTTTTACAACCTCAACTTCGAGCCGTGGGAGCCGAATATCACCACCCTGATAGATTTCGATAAAAAATGGAAAGACATGTTACCTGCCGGAACGCCGGTACCCACACCGCCGGAAACGCCGTATTCCGACAAATTAGGCGTCTTCGAAGGCGGCGGATACCTTGCTAAAGGCATATACCGCCCGATGGATCACTGCATGATGCGCGATTTAAAACCCTTCTGCCCCGTATGCAGCCGGGCTATCGTGCGCATGATCGATTACCTTTCGGACAGAAAACTCCTCCGGTAACGACCGGCAGTTTACCGGATCAGAATTTATTATTCATCATTTTTTCGGGTAGTATTTTTACGGAAAAAGTTGTATTTTTGCCCCATATTTTTACGGAATAAATTGTATGGATTATTTTAAAAGAAAGATAGACAGTTCTTTACTCGATTGGAGTAAAGATAATCGCCACAAACCGCTAATGCTTCGCGGAGCGAGGCAAGTAGGCAAAACTACGGCCGTGTGTAATTTGGGTAAAACTTTCAAAAATTTTATGGAAATCAATTTTGAAAACAAAGATCACGCCGCAGCAAAAACAGTTTTCGGTGAACATTCCGACCCGAAAATTATTTGCAGCAAACTTGCCGTGTTGTTCGGCAAACCGATTGTGGCAGGCGAAACTCTGCTGTTTCTCGATGAAATTCAAAGTTGTCAAGACGCCATTTTATCGTTGCGCTATTTTTATGAACAAATGCCTGAATTGCATGTTATTGCAGCGGGTTCACTGCTCGAATTTGCACTCGAAGAATTGCCGACTTTTGGTGTTGGCAGGATTGAATCAATGTTTATGTACCCGTTTTCGTTCAGCGAATTTTTGTGTGCTGTGGGTTATGAAATGTGGGTAAAAATTATTGCTGAAGCAACGCCCGATAAACCTCTTTCCAACGCAATTCACGGAAAAATCGTTGAACAGTTGAAAAATTTTTTAATTATCGGAGGAATGCCTGAAGTG